>JAHDCM010000157.1 GCA_020629895.1 Bacteroidota bacterium | reverse complement strand
TGCTATTGCATTTTTTTCATCTTTACTTATGGGTGTCGGGCTATTCGCTTGTAGTTGTCTCGTAGAAAAGGCATTCGGCTATTACTGCTGGCAGTGTCTTCCGCTGTCAGCCCTGCCAGCAGTAGCCTCATTGCCTTTCTACTTCGGCAAGCTACCGCTGCTATCCCTTACGCGTGGGCGACTACAAGAGTCGCCCTTACTTGACCACCAATTGTACATTCTCTCTTCCTTTTTGTGTCAACAATACCTCTCTATCTTTGGTAAATCGTTCGATAGCTTCGGGTGTATAATGACGAACTGTTACTAATTCTAAGCCTTCTTCTTGGCGAATATCGAATGCCTCTTGGAGATCGTTGATGAGGGGTTCAATTTTGTAGGGAACATTGTCTACACAAACACGAAAACTAATGGAGCCGTTTTGGCTAAGGTTGGTTTTGATACGGTGTTTGGCAAGCGCGCTATAAATAGCACTGAGGTTTTCTTCTACGATGAAAGAAAAGTCTTTGGTAAAAAAGGAAAGCTGGATTTGATTTTTATTGAATACCACTACGGATGGCATGTCTGCTTGTACTTGGGTATGTATTTTGGTACCTGCTGCTTCAGGGTCTTTGAAAGAGCGAACAAACAACGGAATTTGTTTATTTTGAAGTGGTTTAATGGTTTTAGGGTGAATGACTTTCGCTCCATAATAAGTCATTTCGATGGCTTCGTAGTAGGAGAGTTGGTTGATAAGGGTAGCATCAGATACTAGGCGCGGATCACCACTTAAAATACCAGGTACATCTTTCCAGACCGTCATTTTTTCGGCATTGAGCATATTGGAAAAGACGGCAGCAGTATAATCAGAGCCTTCCCGTCCGAGCGTGGTGGTAAAATTCTCAATAGTACCCCCTAAAAATCCTTGTGTAACGATAATTTGCTGCTCCAAAATAGGAGGAATATACTTTTGAATGCGATTTTGGCTATACTCCCAATTAATCACGCCTTCGCGATACGTATTATTAGTTTGAAGCAGTTGACGCACATCAATCCATTCGGTATTAACTCCTACTTTGTTGAGATAGGCTGCTACCAAAATAGTAGACAATAATTCACCTGCTGAAACAACTTGGTCATACAAAAAATTATAATCGACATTAGGAGTTCCATTTAGCCAGCGTTGTACACCACTGAAAATATCTTCTAGGCTTTCGTAAACGAGTTTGTCGGCACTACCAAACAATTCGTGGGCGACTCCCCAGTGTTGCTCTTTTACTTTTTGAAATAGTGCTTCTACATCGTCAGATTGTTCGTGAAATGCATTAACGACTGCTTCGAGGGCATTGGTTGTTTTTCCCATTGCCGATACGACGATTACTAATTTTCCTTGTGGGTTAAACTGCTGAATAATGGAGGCAACATTTTTGATAGATGCGGCATCTTTGACAGAGGCTCCTCCGAATTTAAATACTTGCATTATGAGTTTATTTTTTGAGGGGCAAAGATAGGTTATTTCATCAATAGTTATCCGTTCATCGTCCATAGAATTTCGCAGTAAATTAGATTATTATACCAAGCTAAAGGCATTTCCTGGCAAAGCTCGAACCATTCCTTTTAATTCGAGACTCAGGAGAATGCGTGCAATTTTGCTGTTGGTATAATTAGCTTGTAGCATTAGTTGCTCCATACTCATTTCCTCCTTTTGCTGAAGCAATTGTATTATTTGCCGTTCTTCTTCGTCGAGTTCAACAAATAGTTGTCGTTGGATTTGGCGGGGATGATTACTTGGTTTTTGCCATCCTAGTAGTTCGGCTATATCGGCAGGTGAGTCGATGAGTGTCGCTATTTTTTGTTTGATAAGTTGGTTGCACCCTTTGGAGTAGGGATCTTTTATACGGCCTGGAAAGGCAAAGATGTCTCGATGATAGGTTTTGGCACATTGAACGGTGGTAATACTCCCTCCTTCAGTAGCTGTTTCAACCACAATCGTGGCGTCTGTCATGCCTGCTACAATGCGGTTGCGTTTGGGGAAATTTTGACGATCGGCAACAGTTTGGCTTTTAAATTCGGTCAGTAAGCCTCCTCCTTGTTGTACTATTTTATTCGCGAGGGAGCTATGTTGAGCGGGATAAATCATATCTAGTCCGTGTCCTAGTACAGCTATTGTAGGAATGTCATTTTCTAAACAGGCTTTGTGGATAGCGGCATCAATACCATGCGCCAAACCGCTTACAATGGTCAGTTCATAGGGGGCTAACTGTTCGCAAATATCCTTACAAATATCTTTTCCATATCGTGTAGCATTACGAGTACCAATAACATTAATGATACGCGCTTGATTGAGGTTTGCATTTCCTCGATAATATAGGATAGTTGGCGCATCGGAACAATGTTTGAGTCGCTGCGGGTATTTTTTATCCAGAAAAAAGAGTACTTGCAATTGTTCAGCTTCAATAAATTTCATTTCCTCTTCAGCTCTATCTAATGCTGCCCCAGGATATAAAATTTCATTGGCTAAATGCTTACCAACCCCAGGTATTTTCAATAATTGTTTGCGAGAGGCTTCAAAAACTTCTTTCACACCACCACAATAACTCACTAGTGATTTAGCTAATACGTCTCCTACTCCGGGTATTTCGGTTAGGGCAATTTGATATTGTAATTGATCGTTCATGACTTATAAATTAAAAGGTTGCTCTATTATAAAGACTTATGAGCAAGCCATTTTGCCCGCGATTTTTCCATTTTTTTATTCTTTTTATTATGTACCCACTTGAACAACGCATTATTGAGCTTGAAAAACAGCTAAAACGACAACGTATTTTTAGTATAATTGGCCTATTCTTACTATTTACTTGGCTTGGTTTAACAGCCGCAACAGATGGTTCTTTTTTAGACGTTAAGCCTGTTGTAAAAACAGAACGTTTAGAGATAGTCAATGAAGCAGGTAAAACGGTATTGCGCCTGGAAGCATTGGAATCGGCTGGAGGTCTAACCTTATTGAATAATGATATGCAGGAAGTGTTGTTTTTGGGAAGTGACTCCAAGGGACGTGGAGGTTTGTTGGAATTGAGTAATAATGAGGGTAAGAATTTACTTCAGATGAGATCAAATGAGATTGGAGGAGCCTTAAAGATATTTAATGATAAAAAACAGAATGTGCTATTTTTGGGCGAGTCTATACAAGATGATGGGAATGGTTATATCAGCATTGCCCAGTCGGGCAAAGGTGCTGTCATTTTGGATGCAAAGATGCAAAAGGTATTTGTCGCACATCCAACAAGTAAGACAGGTTATGTACAATTTCCTAATTAAAAAAGAAAGGCAGCTAGTTTTTCGAGTACTAGCTGCCTTTCTTTTTTTAATAGCTATCCTTATTATTTTTAAGAATATTATGTAATAAATTTTTCGCACGATGTAGCTGTGCTTTCACTGTTCCAAGAGGCAATCCCATTGTATTGGCTATTTCCTCGTAAGAGAGTTCTTTTAAAAAGCGAAGTTCTATGAGGCGACGATACTTTACATTTAAGCGTTCAATCACCTCTCTCATCAACAAGATGCGTTGCTTTTTGATATAATCCTCTTCGGGGTCAAGGTTATCTGTTGGGATGTCTCTTGATCCACCATTACTTCCCTCTTCGCCTTCCATTGGCTCATCAATAGAATAGTATATCTCAAGTCGTTTTTTTCGAATATGATCAATACAGTTATTAATGGCAATACGATACAACCAAGTACTAAAAGCGAAATCGGCACTATACTTATGTAAGTTACTAAATGCCTTACCAAATGCTTCAATGGTAAAATCTTCCGCATCGTCTGGATTATTTACCATCTTTTTGATCATGAAGTAAATAGAATCACGATAACGTGCCATTAACTTACCATAGGCTCGTTGGTCACCATCTAGTGCAGCAGCCACCAGCTCATGATCTTGTTTAGCTCGATCAGTTTTGCGTTTACTTAAATTAATGGTAAAATTTAAATGCTTTTCTAGTGCTACGGTATTTTTATAAGGCAGGTATCCTGCACTAGTAATCATTAATGTATCTTCAGAAGCATCAACTTGAAGTTCTAATTCAAATTTTCCTTGATCATTTGTAAAAATACTATTAGATCGTTTAGACTTCAGATATACATTGGCTCCAACAATAGGCTCTTCGGTCTTTGCATCTTTAACAATACCCGATATGACGATTGTTCTTTTCACAGATGTTTTTTGTTCCATGTGACTGATTTATTCAGCAAGTGAGGAAAAAATAATATGTAATATATAATAAATAGAGAGTCAACTAGGGGTAACAGATATAATAAATAAGTACGGTTTAATAGGTGTAATACTTTATAAAAAACAATGGTGACTATCAATAATCTCAGTAAGTAAATTATGAGGCTAAAACATACATAAGATTCGTTGAATATTAAAGCAATTAGCATACCATAAAAAAAAAAATGAGACAGAGACAACATTCCAAGCATGAATTGATGTTTAAATTGATAGTATTTTCCAGTGCTAACATGCCTTTTTTTTTGCCAATACCAATCTGACCAAGTCGTTGCTGGATGGGAAATACAGAAAGAAGCAGGATGAATTGTTATGCTAGTATTCTGAAAAGTTGAAACTTTATTTATGAACAAATCATCATCTCCTGATGTCACCTGTGCATGTGCCTGAAATCCACCTTCTTTTTCAAATAAAGATTTATGATAAGCGAGATTGCGTCCTACGCCCATATAAGGCATCCCTATCAAAGCAAATGAAAAGTACTGAATGGCAGTATAAACTGTCTCATACTGAATAACCATATTCAGCCATCCATCTTTTTTTTCGTAAGGGCCATACCCCAACACAACCTTTGTACGTGCATCAAAAACCGCTACCATTTGTCTAATCCATTGCCTTGTCAACGGATAACAATCAGCATCGGTAAGTAATAGGTGTTGATAACGTGCCGCTTTGACACCCTGTGTAAGTGCAAACTTTTTGCCCGCCATATCTCTCTTTAGACTGCAAGTATCTACTACTCGCAACTTATCTTTATATCTTTTCTGAAAATATGATAGTATCTTGACAGTGTCATCCGTCGAAGCATCATTAACAACAATTACTTCATAGCAGGGATAATCTTGTTCTAGTACAGAAGGTAAATGCGTTAGCAAATTTGCAGCTTCGTTATAAGCACAAATAATGACAGAAACAGGAAATACTTCAGCAGATAAATTTCGCTGAGGTTCCTTAAAAAAGGCAAAACGGCTAAAGATGAAACCATAATACAGACATTGAATCACAGCACACAGTAGAAAAATACTCCATACAATGTTCAAAAACGTAGTAGCAATATAAAAGGTGGGTAACAGAAAAGGGCTAACAAAACTAATAAATGTAAAATGCTCCATCAATATAGTTTTTTTCTTTCATACATCATAATTCTTTCACATTTTTTAGCAAAAAAAACACCTTCTTTCCATTACATTTCTTCTATCTTCGCACATTCATGTTAGAAGTTGCCTTGATTTCACCAATAGATCCCTAAGTTATGAAGTTTTCCATATCATTATCAGACGACAAAAGTAATGCGCGTGCAGGTCGAATCCAAACAGATCATGGGATAATTGAAACTCCCATTTTTATGCCCGTTGGCACTGTTGCAACTGTAAAAGGAGTACATCAAAAAGAATTAAAGGAAGAGATACATGCTCAAATCATTTTGGGCAACACCTATCATTTGTACTTACGTCCTGGTTTAGAAGTATTACAAGAAGCAGGAGGGCTTCATCGTTTCAATGGTTGGGATCGTCCTATTCTTACCGACAGTGGAGGATACCAGGTGTACTCCTTAGCGGCTCGTCGTAAAATAACAGAGGAAGGCGTTAAATTTCAGTCACACATTGATGGTTCTCGCCACCTTTTTACCCCTGAGAACGTTATGGATATACAACGGATCATTGGAGCAGACATTATCATGGCATTCGACGAGTGTACCCCTTATCCTTGTGAATACGACTATGCACGTCGCTCCATGCACATGACCCACCGTTGGCTCAAGCGTTGTTGCCAGCATTTCGATCAAACAGAAGGCTTATATGGTTATCAACAAACCCTTTTCCCAATTGTTCAAGGCAGTGTATATCCCGATTTACGTAGTCAGTCGGCCGAAAAAGTAGCCTCCTTTGAACGAGCGGCCAATGCCATTGGTGGTTTGTCAGTAGGCGAACCTGCCGAAGACATGTACGCCATGACCGATATCGTATGCCAGATACTACCCAAAGACAAACCGCGTTATTTGATGGGAGTAGGTACCCCTGTTAATATTCTCGAAAGCATTGCGCTAGGTATTGACATGTTTGATTGTGTGATGCCAACTCGTAATGCCCGACATGGAATGTTGTTTACATCCGAAGGCATTATTCATATCAAAAATAAAAAGTGGGAACGCGATTTTTCGCCTATTGACAAAAACTGCCCTGCTAGTACCAGTCAATTTTATACCAAAGCCTATTTACGGCATCTATTTAAAGCAAAAGAACTGCTGGCGATGCAAATTGCAAGTATTCACAACCTCAGTTTTTATCTGTGGTTGGTCAAAACAGCTAGAGAACATATTTTAGCAGGAGACTTTAGTAGTTGGAAAGCCATGATGATACCTAAATTAGGTAGGAAAATTTAATCGCTAAGTAAATCCACTCATGAAAAAATTAGATCGTTATATTATCCAAAAATTTTTGGGGACGTTTTTTGTGGCGATCCTTCTATTTGGCGTACTCGCCATTGTGGTTGATTTTTCAGAGCATATCGACGATTTCTTAGAAAAAGAAGCTCCCTTAGACTTAGTATTTAGCCAATACTACCTCAATTTTATTCCACACATCATTTTTCTACTTTTTCATCTTTTTGTATTTATTTCAGTTATTTTCTTCACCTCCCAACTCGCCTACCGTTCTGAAATTATTGCAGCTTTGGCCAGTGGGATCAGTTTCTATCGCATCCTCTTCGTTCCCTATTTTATATGTGCTGCTATTTTATTTGCCATTCATTTATTTGGCAACCATTTCCTAGTTCCCTACTCCAATCAAAACATGCTTGACTTCGAGGCCAATTACATGAAAAAACGCAATAATTACATTACCCATAATATCCACATGCAAATAGACACAAACACTTATGTCTATGCCTATTCTTACCGTCGGCAAGATAGTAGTGTTCGTAAATTTACCGTAGAGCGTTTTAAACAAGAGCAATTACAAAGCCGCCTCACCGCCACTGTTGCCAAGTGGAAAGGAGACCTAAAAAAATGGCAACTCACCGACTATACTATCCGCCAATTCGATGGCATTAAAGAAACATTACACAAAGGCACCCGAAAAGACACCTCCTTACTCCTACACCCACAAGATTTTGATCAAAATACCGATTATAAAGAAGCCTTATCTACTCCCAAACTGATCAGCTTCATCGACAAAGAGAAACTAAAAGGAAGTCCTTTTGTAGTACATTACGAAATCGAAAAACACCGTCGTACCGCCATTCCGTTTGCCACCTTTATCCTCACCTTTATTGGTTTTGGAGTTGCTTCTCGTAAAGTACGAGGAGGTATGGGCTTGCATTTATTGATCGGTATCGCCATCAGTGCCATTTACATTCTATTTCTCCAAATCTCAATGACCCTCGCCACCAATATCAACTTTTCTCCTTTCCTTAGCGTCTGGCTCCCCAATTTCTTATTTATTATTGTTTGTATTGGTATTCTTTATGCTGCTCCCAAATAAATCAAAAAAATAAATACGAGCTATTCGTCAATAATTTAATATACTTTATGTTATTTCGTAATTCTTTTTTGGGCGTGTCCTTTTTTCGCCTCGCCTGTCAATGCGTGGGCGCATCGACAGGCACGAGGCGAAAAAAGGTCGGGCTATCCGCTTGTAGTTGCCGCATACCCACTCGTTCAGC
>JAHDCM010000156.1 GCA_020629895.1 Bacteroidota bacterium | reverse complement strand
TGGGTGATTGATTGGAAAGTTAGGTCATTAAAAAATTAATCAAATGCTTGATTGTGACGAGAAGAAATTTCTACCATCTGGTCAAATTCTTCAGGAGAAAGGTCATTATAAAAGAAATTAATCGGGTCTATTTTCTTGCCATCTTTCAATACTTCATAATGCAAGTGAGGAGCAGTAGAAGTACCAGTGTTTCCAACAGCACCGATAATATCTCCTCGTCGCACCTGATCACCTTCTTTCACATTAATGGAACTCATGTGTCCATATAAGGTTTTATAGTTAAATCCATGATCAATGACGATATGGTTTCCATATCCTCTACGTTGTTTGACTACTTTGACTACTTTTCCTTTTCCTGTGGCATAAATGTCAGTACCCGTAGGAGCCGAAAAGTCGCAACCCCAATGCATTTTACGCGTTTTGTAAATAGGATGTACCCGCATGCCATAGCCCGAAGCCATACGACGTAAATCTTTATTGGCAACAGGTTGGATTGCAGGAATAGAGGCAAGCATATTCTCTTTATCTTTAGCTAATTGTGTAATTTCATCATACGATTTCGATTGTACGTATAATTTTTTACTCAATGCTTTGATACGTTTAGCTGTTTTTTTGAGCAACTCACTATTAGAGAAGTTATTGAGCGATTCGAAACGATCACTACCACCGAAACCCGATTCACGAACACTTTCAGGAATTGGTTCTGCTTCAAAAATAGTGCGATAAATATTTTCGTCTCGTTCTTCGAGTCCATCTAACACACTCCCATAAAAAGCGATTTTATCATCAAACTCTTCTACTTGTAAATGTAGCTGCGAAATCTCTCTTTTGAGTTGTTTTTCTTTAGGCGAATCAAGAAACTTGAAGCCAAAAGCAAACAAAACTCCAGCAAAGAAAAGTGCAGTGAGAAGGAATAAAAAAATCTTAGCAATTTGTGAGGTGATGCTCTCTTCTACTTTTTCAAACTGTAAACTCTGCTTATTATAGTGGTATTTTACTTTTTTCATAGGGTCAGAATGTGTAATTTCGCCCGTGGGTTTATATATGACTGCCACAAAATTAGCAAAGAATTGAAGAATTCAAAACTTCCAAAAGCAAATTCCGTGACCAATAAATGACAATTTATAATTTTCAATTTGGTAATGGATATAATTTGCTTTGAAAATAAAGGCATAACAAACACACTTTCAGCACAAAATACATTTCACATCTGCATATTACCATCTATTTTTGATATAAATATTCAGATACCACTTTTTTTAACTATTTACACAAAATGATGAAGGCGAAAGAAATTCGACAAATATTTCTAGATTTTTTCAAGGAAAAGCAACACCAGATTGTCCCTTCGGCACCTATTGTCGCCAAAAATGACCCCACTCTCATGTTTACTAATGCGGGGATGAATCAATTTAAAGATTATTTTTTGGGAAATAAGCAGGCCAAACATGTACGGGTTGCTGATACGCAGAAATGTATGCGGGTGTCAGGTAAACATAACGATTTGGAAGAAGTCGGTGTAGATACTTACCATCATACGATGTTTGAAATGTTGGGTAACTGGTCGTTTGGTGATTATTTCAAACAGGAGGCTATTGATTGGGCTTGGGAATTACTTACCGATCGTTATCAACTTCCTCCTGATCGCCTTTATGCCACTATTTTTGAAGGGGATGCAGGAGATAATTTGGAGGAAGATAGCGAAGCTTATACCCTTTGGACTAACTACCTGCCCAAAGAACGCATTATTAAAGCTTCTAAAAAAGATAACTTCTGGGAAATGGGCGAAACGGGGCCGTGTGGGCCTTGTTCAGAGATTCATGTGGATTTGCGCTCGGATGAAGATCGCGAAAAAATAGATGGAGCGACCTTAGTCAATCAAGACCATCCAGAGGTGATTGAGATTTGGAATTTGGTATTTATTCAGTTCAACCGCAAAGCGGATAAGTCACTCGAATTGCTACCCGATAAGCATGTAGACACAGGAATGGGATTTGAGCGTTTATGCATGGCTTTACAGGGCAAAACGTCTAGCTATGATACCGACTTATTTACACCTATTATTAGTCAAATAAGTGCCTTAACTGGTTTCGAATATGGCAAAGAATTGGAGACAGATATTGCAATGCGTGTAATTGCTGATCATATTAGAGCTATTTCTTTTGCTATTACCGACGGACAGTCGCCCTCCAATACAGGAGCGGGGTATGTCATTCGTCGTATTCTGCGTCGAGCAGTACGCTACTATTACAGCTATTTGAATCGCCAAGAACCGATGTTGTATTTATTACTGCCTACGGTTGTTGAGCAGTTTACCGATATATTCCCTGAACTAAAAGCAAATCTAGCTAATTTAGAGGAGGAAATTAAGCGGGAAGAAAATCAATTCTTGCGTACCTTAAAATCAGGGCTGAAGCGACTTTCTAGCATGGAAGAGCAATTGAAAAAAGAAGGCAAAACAGTACTAGACGGACGAGAGGTATTTGTGCTATACGATACTTATGGTTTTCCGAAAGACCTGACACGCCTGATTACTAGTGAAAAGGGAATTAGTGTGGATGAAGCAGGATTTAAAGTGGCAATGGAAGAACAAAAACAGAAAGGGAAAAAAGATGCCAACAAAGAGTTGGGCGATTGGGTAAATGTACGCGATTTTGTTGAAACGGAATTTGTCGGCTATGATGAACTTGAAACCGATTCACAAGTGATTCGATATCGTCAAATTAAGCAAAAAAAGAAGACCTCTTATCAGTTGGTACTTAATGTTACGCCCTTTTATGCTGAGAGTGGTGGACAGGCAGGTGATGAAGGGATGTTGGTATTTGGAGAGGAAAAAATTGGCATTAGTGATACCCAAAAAGAAAATGGACTAATTGTACACTATACCAATAAGTTACCTAGTGATATTAACCAACCTTGTCGCGCTATTGTGCATCAAGAAAAACGCACCTTAACCACTAAAAACCATACTGCTACCCACTTGCTTCATGCTGCTTTACGCGAAGTATTGGGCGATCATGTAGAACAGCGAGGCTCATCAGTTACTCCTGCTTCCTTCCGCTTTGACTTCTCACACCACAGCAAAATTAGCTACGAAGATTTAGAGCGAGTGGAGAAAATTGTGAATGAAAAAATTCGCGAAAATATTCCTCTCCAAGAACTGCGTAATATTCCTATTGAAGAGGCGAAAGCAATGGGCGCAATGGCATTGTTTGGAGAGAAATATGGTGATGCTGTACGGGTCATTATCTTCGATAAATATTTTTCAGTAGAATTATGTGGGGGAACTCACGTAAAGGCAACGGGTGAAATTGGTTTTTGTAAAGTTACCACCGAAACCTCCATTGCTGCGGGTATTCGCCGAATTGAAGCGATTACTGGCCCTGCTGCTTTTGAAGAAATTAGCAGTACCTACCGCATGATGCACGAGATGCGTCAACTCTTAAAATCCTCACAAGGATTGTTGGAGAATGTACGTGCCTTAGTAGAGGAAAATCCGAAGCTGAAAAAGGAAGTAGAACGCATGGAGATGGAACAAGCAGGTGTTATTAAAAATAAACTCAAAACAACCGTTAAAGAAATTAATGGAATTCACTTTATTGGCACTCGCTTAGAAGTAAAAAATGCCGATATGGTAAAGAAAATTGCTTTTGACCTTCGCAAAGAAGTCTCTAATTTATTTTTAGTAATTGGTGCCGAAATCAATAGCAAGGCACACCTCACCCTAATGTTTGATGACGCATTGGTACAAGCAAAAGAGTTGAATGCAGGGAAGTTGATTCGCGAATTAGCGAAAAATATCAAAGGTGGCGGCGGCGGTCAAGCTTTTTACGCTTCGGCAGGCGGGAAAGATCCACAAGGCATTGACAAAGCGATTAGTGAAGCCGAGAAATTAGTAGAAACACTTTAAAGCGTGTAACGATTTTACGTCTAACGTTAATCGTTAATCGTTCAATCGTTACACGTTAATCGTTCAATCGAAATTCATGTTTGATAAATACGAAACCGTCATCGGACTAGAAGTCCATGCACAATTAAATACAAAATCTAAGATATTTGCACCTGATGCGACGACTTTTGGAGCTAGTCCAAATAGCCAAACAAGTTTTATTACTTTGGGGCATCCTGGCACCCTCCCTTTCATTAATCGCAAGGTCATTGATTATGCAATAAAGATGGGACTCGCCACCCATTGTCGCATTCAAAAATACAATGAGTTTGCGCGCAAAAATTACTTTTACGCCGACCTGCCCAAAGGATACCAACTCACCCAATTTAGTACGCCCATCTGTCAAGAAGGTCATTTGATGATCCGCATGAATGACACCCTTAAAAAAATACGAATTCACCATATCCATTTGGAAGAGGACGCAGGAAAAAGCACACACGATCAAGACCCGACTTACTCTCAAATAGACCTCAATCGAGCGGGTGTTCCACTCATTGAAATTGTATCTGAGCCAGACATTCGAAGCGGTGAAGAGGCTTCGCTTTATTTTGCAGAAATTCGTCGTTTGGTACAATACCTTGATGTTTGTGATGGCAATATGGAAGAAGGGAGTCTGCGTTGTGATGCCAATGTATCGGTACGCCTGAAAGGAGCAACCGAACTGGGGCAACGAACAGAGATCAAAAATCTCAATTCCTTGCGTTTTCTCAAAAAGGCGATAGAATACGAAGCAAAGCGACAAATTAAACTAATTGAAAGTGGCGGGGAAGTGGTGATGCAAACACGAAGTTATGACGCTGATAAAGGTACAACCTTCGCACTACGCTCAAAAGAGATGGCGCATGACTATCGTTATTTCCCCGCTCCTGATATTACTCCTATTGTCATTACCGATGAAGAAGTTGCAGCCATACGCGCATCGCTTCCTGCCCTACCTGAACAATTGCGGGAGCGTTATACCCAACAATTGGGGTTATCTCCTTACGATGCCAATATTCTGATTGATGACCAAACCATGTCTACTTATTTTGATGCACTCATGATGCATACCTCCAATGCAAAAGCGGCAGCAAACTGGCTAACTGGCCCTATTAAATCATGGCTCAATCGCGAACAAAGTTCTATGACCCGCTTTCCGATCCCTCCTGAACAAATTGCGGGGATCATTTTGTTAATTGATGAAAAGAAGATCAACTTCACCATAGCTAGTCAACAATTGTTTCCTGCCTTGCTAAAAAATCCTGATCAAACGGCAGCAGCGATGGCACAACAATTGAACCTTCTAATTGAGTCGGATGACTCCTTCTTAAACGAACTCATTGAAGAGGTGCTAAATCGGCTGTCAGACAAGGTTAAAGCCTACCACAAGGGCAAAAAAGGCTTGATAGGCTTGTTTATGGGCGAGGTAATGAAAGCTTCTAAGGGCAAGGCTGATCCGAAGTTGACAAAGCAATTAATTACGGAACAGCTTGAACAAATGAAAAAATAATACGTGTTAGCCTAATTAATGTTGTATTTAAGAAACAAGTCCAACATGATTCCTAAATATTAGCTTTATATTTGCTGCAAATTCCTGTAAAATCTGTTAAAAAAGTATAAAAATTGATCCATGAAAAAGGTAATTTTCCTTAGTTTGCTAAGTCTTGCAATATGTTTTTCTTTCGTTGGATGTGATAACACACAAGGAGGTGATAGCTCCAATACGGATGCTAAACCAAATTCGAGTATAGAAAGCCCTCCCTCAAAAACAAAAAGTGGAAACGGCTATGTTATTAAAGGTCATGCAAGCAACCTCAATGCCAATAGTCAACTCCTATTGAAATTGGTTGACCTAAAGAAAAATTTAACAGTGATTGATACCGCACTCGTACAAGAAGATGGCACCTACGAATTTAGTGGTACTGTTGCCGAAAAATCGGTGGTCAATGTAGCCTATCCACGCTCTCGAAATCCGATTTATTTAATCATTGATAACAATTCCAATGTTAAGCTTGATTTCGACCCACAAGACATCCGTAATTATACCTTAGAAGGTGATGCAGAAAATAAACAATTGAGAGAGTTTATTTCTAATTTACAAAACAGAGTTTATACTTCTGAGCAACAGGTGATGAATTATGCCGATACCGTATCTAGCCCTTACGTAGGACATATTGTCACTAATAGCCTAAAAATTTCTGACCAAAATTACGACTTGTTTAAGAAGCAAGTAGAGCGTATGAAAAAGGTAAGCCCCAATGGCCAATTGACTAATAATTTTGCACAGTATGTAGCGAGTAAGGCGGGTTTGGCTAAAACCAAAACAGGTGCCGTAGCTCCAGAAATTAAGTTAAATAGTCCTGAAGGGAAATCGATTCCTTTATCTTCTCTAAAAGGCAAAGTCGTTTTACTTGACTTTTGGGCTTCTTGGTGTCGTCCTTGTCGTAAAGAAAACCCAACAGTGGTAAGAGCGTATGACAAGTATAAATCAAAAGGCTTCGAAGTATATAGTGTCTCACTAGATAAAACCAAAGCCAAATGGGAAGCAGCTATCGAGCAAGACAATCTCAAATGGGATGCCCATGTTAGCGATTTACAAGGATGGCGTTCATCAGCAGCGGCCTTGTATGGCGTCACCTCTATTCCGCAAACCTTTTTGTTAGATCAAGAAGGAAAGATTATAGCCAAGAACCTTAGAGGTTCTGCTTTAGAAAAAAAATTAGCTGAATTACTCGGTTCCTAAATAAAAATAGGTGCGAAAATTTTAATACCATTTTCGCACCTTCCTTTCTATTTAATCGCATATACACTACTAGGAATAAAGCCCCCCTTATACTGTTTTTCCAACGCTCCCGTCTCTATATTCAATTGTAAGACACTTCCTTGTTGTAAATAATTGACGGCATCTGCTGCCCATAGTTTCCCATCAGTAAGCGACAAACGATAAATGTTTCGCCCTTCAAACGTAGCCAACGCACTAGTTGGCAATCCGTCATCCCCTATATTCATTTTATACACTGCCCCTTGATACAGGTACAATAAATGTTGCCCTTCAGCATCTATCACCAAACTACTAGGTGTTCCTTCCCCTTCAAACAACCAAGTTTGTAATACCTCTTTTCTACGAGGATCAATTTTGGTCAAGGCAGGCGTTTCGCAAACAGGGCAAAATCCTCCTCCACTCATTACCCACAAGTACCCCTCTCTATCCAACACCATACTATTAGGGTCTACTGCTACGGCAACACTATCACTTACCATCTTCTCCCCTTCTTTCACAATTTGTAGCTGTCCATCCTTCATATTCGCAATCCACAACTCCTGCTCAATCACTAGCAACTGTTCCGTCCAACAAGTAGCCTGATTAGCAGTAGGAATCGCAATCGAATCGGTCACTTGCAAAGTATTTCGGTTTACCACTTGCAAATAAGGACTTCGAAAGTTACTAACAAGCAGGCTTTCTGTTCCCCATTTTTCGATATAACGCGGCGAATGCAAGCTAGTAATAGTTCCCACACTTTTAGCATCCTTCTTATCAACAACTTCTATTTTTTGGGAGTTATTCACCACGATATACATCCGCTCTTCCTCGAAATATAGCGATTGTACCACATCTCCTAACTTTCGCCCATTTACCCGTTCAAATACATTTTCTACAAGTGTATCAACACCTGTGTCAATATAAGTAATCGAACCTAATCCCGAGTTAAAATTGCCCTCATTTATTAGCCAAATTCCTTGTTGAAACTGAAAATCAATATCTTCATCAGGCTTATTTTTCTCACAAGCACTCAATAACACTAACAGGCACATAACGACACTTACTATCTTAGCATTTAATAAGTACATAACAATGGGTTTTAATCATAAATTTTATATGGGCGTGTCCCCATTTTTGCTGAAAAAGATGCCCATCAGCGAAACGCTGGCAGGCATCTTTTTCAGCAAAAATGGGGTCGGGCTTTCGGCTCATAATGTAGCTACTCGCACAGTGTTCGCTATGGTCGTC
>JAHDCM010000155.1:4764-8001 GCA_020629895.1 Bacteroidota bacterium | reverse complement strand
GTGTTGCTTTTACAAAGGTATAACGCGGTAAACAATGAGTGAATGTAGGGGCGATTCCTTGTGGTCGCCCAATTCTGAATGATTGAATGAATTAGGCTGCCGCCAGCGTCATCGCTGGTGGTTTACCCGACAAATAACAGCCCTCTGGCTGATTATCCTTTCATCTCTTTTATGAATCAATATAGATAGTCAAGCACAAATTGAGAAAGAAATTTGATTTCTATATCTATTTAAGTATTATTGTAGAAGAATTTAAACGAAATGCATAACGTGTCTTAGTTTGTCAGCAACACCTTCCAAAAATAAAAAACCCAATCCCGTTAGGGATTGGATTTAGCGTCATAACCTATTGTTGAATTGGTAACCCGTAGATTAACCCATTTCTTACTCCAAATATAAGCCATATCTCCAACACTTTATGTGTACATTTTTTCAAGATTGTAGAAGCATTATTTAGCTATTTAAGGTTTAAAGAACTTATCTGTAATGAGTAAGTGTTTGATTTTTAGATGGGTAAATATGTTGCTTTTTTGAAGTTACTTGGCATTTGTTGGCGAAAAGAGCCATTTAGGATAAAAAAAATGTAAGATTAAATTACCTTACCCCTTGAAAAAACAGGTTTTTTGGGGGTATAAGAAGAGTTTGAAGATTATTATTTCTAAAATAATCCATTTACAAGAGATTTATTACACACTAATATTGAGTTTCGAAAAATACAATACGTAACCATGAAAGACAAAATCGTTTTCCTTGGTTCTAACGAACAAGACCAAGAAGTTTTAGTACTATTACGCCTCCGCGCAGAAGACAACAAGGTAGATATTTGGACCTTTTTGAAAAATAAGCAAGAGGAAGCTTTTGTAGATAAGATGTTTCAAGATTGGGATTCGATAGATATTGATTCCTTACCTGCACACGATAGCTATATCGAAAGAAGCATGTCTGAGTCGAGCTTATTACCAGATACCATTAAAACCCAAAATACGGAAATCGTAAATCGGGCAGAAAAAGAATGGTTTGTACAAGTGTTATCTATTAAATTAGCTCAAAAGCTAAAAGATGAGGTCGCACAACTACAAGTACAGGTAGAAGGCTTAAAAGTCTATGACCCAGAAGTGTGGCAAATCGCCCGATCATACTGGGATAAAGTCAATAAGCACTTCCAAGAGCGAGACCTAAACCGCGAACAGGCAGGCAAACTGAGAGATATTATCAATAAAGCCTTCACCAAAATGAAGGAGCTACGAAAGGTAGATAGTCAACAATTTGAAGTAGATGCAAAGGAAAACTTTACCAAAGTAATGGCGCGTATTGATGGCTGTATTAACCAAATAGGTAATAGAGGAAAGCTAAATAACCTGTTTGAAGAGTTAAAGAAAGTCCAAACGGAAAGCAGAAATCTGAAATTATCCAGAGATCATCGACGACAAATTAAAATTAGTCTTGATAATGCCTTTGAAACCATTCGTACAGAACGACGCGATAGCTGGTCAAGAAGGTTAGAAGCGCGTTTCAAAGGATTGGTTGGAGCAGTTGATAAGATGGAACGATCTATTGCAAGAGATAAAGAGTCACTTGATTTTCAATCGGGCTTGCGTGATCGAACAAACGGACAACTTGAAGCTCAACTCCGAGATGCGAAAATCCAAATGATCAAATCGCGGATTGAGTCGAAGGAGGTCAAGCTCAAAGATATGTATAAAACACTTGATGAATTGAAGGGTAAATTGGCTGCTGAACAAGAAAAAGCAGCGAAGGCTCTTGCGAAACAAAAAGCAGACGAAGAAAGAAGACAACAACAGGAGGAAAAACGAAAAGAGGCAGCCCGCTTAAAAGCGGAACAGGCTAAGAAAAAGGCAGCAGAAGCTGCCCAAAAAGCAAGAGAGGCAGCACTTACACCAGTTGATACAGTAAGTAATGTCGTCGCTGATGCGGGAGATAAGGTCGCTGATGCCAAAGATAGCCTCACTGATAAGGTATCAGATTTGAAGGAAGGAGCAGGCGATAAAGTGGCGGATGCGAAAGATGCCGTAAGTGATGTCGTCGCTGATGCTGGAGATAAGGTTTCTGATGCCAAAGATAGCCTCACTGATAAGGTATCAGATTTGAAGGAAGGAGCAGGCGATAAAGTGGCGGATGCGAAAGATGCCGTAAGTGATGTCGTCGCTGATGCGGGAGAAAAAGCTGAAGAAAAGTTGACCAATGTCAAAGAAAAATTGGCGAGTGTAGAAAGCTTCTTAGCAGATAAAGCGAGCGATTTGAAGGAAGGGACAGGCGATAAAGTGGCGGATACGAAAGATGCCGTAAGTGATGTCGTCGCTGATGCTGGTGATAAGGTCGCTGATGCCAAAGATAGCCTTACTGATAAGGTAGCAGATTTGAAAGAGGGGGCAGGCGATAAAGTAGCAGATGCGAAAGATGCCGTAAGTGATGTCGTTGCTAATGCAGGAGAAAAAGCTGCTGATACGAAAGATGCCCTTACCGATAAAGTGGAAGATTTGAAGGAAGGAGTCTCTTCATTATTGGGTTCGGTCAACGAGAAGGCAGATGATGTAGTAGACCAAGTAGAAGATAAAGTGACTGACCTCCTAGAAGTTACGAAAGAAGATGGTACGGTTGAGAAAACAGCATTGGGCGAAGTCGAAGATAAAGTGTCTGATGTAGCAGAAAGTGTAGGTGATAAAATGGAAGACCTGATTGATGGTGATGAAGATGGCGGAAAATCTATCTTAGGAAAACTGACGGATAAGGTGAATGAATTGGCTGATAAAGTGGAAGATAAGGTGGAAGACTTGGTAGAGGTGGAAGGTGAGGAGGATAGTAATAAGTCTTTCTTTGGGAAGCTGACCGATAAAATTACCGATGTAGCCGAAAAAGTAGGTGATAAGATAGAGGACGTGGTAGATGGTGATGAAGAGGAAGGAGGCAAAAAGTCTATCTTTAGTTCGATTACTGAAAAAGTACAGGATATTGCCGAAAAGATAGAGGATAAGGTCGAAGATGCAACGGAAAGTGAAGAAGGTGGTAAAAAGTCTTTCTTTGGGAAACTAGCAGATACCGTATCTGGACTTGCCGAAAAGGCAGAGGATATTGTAGAACAGGTAGGCGGTGCTATCGAAGATAAAGTAGATGACCTAGCGAGTAAGAAGGAGGATGCCGACGATACAGATGATGCAAAAGGGTAATTACGATGGAACGATTAACGTAAATCGTTAATCGTTCCATCATCTACTGCGT
>JAHDCM010000155.1:0-4664 GCA_020629895.1 Bacteroidota bacterium | reverse complement strand
GCGTGAGGGATAGAGGCGGAATGGAGCGTAAGGAGGTGGCTTGTGAAGTAGGGAGTGCCGCAGGCTGAGCGAAGTGAGCGAAGACAAGGGACGACCATACTGAACAGCTACCGAGTAGCTACATTATGAGCCGAAAGCCCGACGCATATACAAAAAGCGCAATAATAAAGGTGCAATTTTGCACCTTTATTATTGCGCTTTTTGTATATGCGGCACGCCCATAAAATAAAGTAGAGACACTTCGTAAAATGTTTTCATGAATGCTTATCGTACTTCCAAATCAAATAACATGGTGGTTCGATTATTAACAGCGTCGGTTAGAATGACTTCGGCAGTAAATAAGCCTTCTTGTCGAGGGGCTGCGATGTACTCACCAATAGAATGCGACTTTTTACCATATAGTTTGACCGCATCAATTTCGTTATACAGTTCCAAGCTATTACGACGATACAAACGAATAAATAATTCTCCTAACTCCTTATTGTCGCTGGCTTCTCCTAGAAAAACAATGTTAGAGCCTTTGAATACGGTGGTTGTACGATCGGGTTGTAGGTTGCTAATTTTTAAGTTGGGATATTCTGAATCAATGGCATTGAGAATTTTTACTTTTCGAATAGTTTCTTCCGATTGATTGTTTAGGCGATCGGCACAGTGAACAATGAGTTCGTACTCACCACCATTTGCCATTAAAGGAATATCTATATCAATATCAACACTTGCATTGACCCCGTAGATTTTGTTTTCAATTAAGGTATCAAAACTATTGATCATTAAGCTGTTGGCATTTCGAAGTTCTACCACGAAAGAGGACAGATTAACATCGTCCGTAAATTCAGCACTAAATTGAAGTGGCCCACCTGTAAGGACAGCTTGTAGTTCTTGTGGTTGAGCGATAATTACTTCGGGTGGACGGACATCTATTTTGCCGCCAGCACAGCTAAACAGCAGGCTAAGTAATAAGAACGTGGTGACAATTTGTAGTTGGTTGCTTTGCATACCTCTGTTTCTATGATTCCTGTATAGAATGCTCTCAAAAATTAAACCATTTGGCAACTATTTGTTAGTTGTGGCTTAATAAAGACTAAGAGGTTGTCTTGATTTTAGAATTGGAGCTGAAAAAGTCAGATTTTTGGTTCTAATGTAGGCTTTTTTGAGGCACATAGCAGGGCTACGTACCGAAAAAAAGGTATAATTAGGGACGAAAAGATGCTTTTTCTAAGCCTGATTGTAAAATCAAGACAGCCTCTAAATAGGGAGGGGATAAGCAGATGGCGAGATAATAAATAGGGAATGGGGAGTAATAATAATACAAAAATAAGACAAAAAATATAGCTTTTATAACATAGCGTAGGGGCTTGCCTATGTAGAAAAGGAAAGTAGGAGTGGGAGAATAAGAATAGTCATACTATTTTTATTCTCCCACTTTGTTGAAAAAATTACATTTCTGGAATAAGGCGCAAGCTGCATTCGTCACTACTGCCATCATCGAAGGTAACGATATAGCTAATTTCAATTTCGCCACTGGTGCCATCTTTCATGCCTATATATGTCCCTTCTATGGTACGCCCGCCTACATCTATCTGTTTAGGAATCTCATAAGTGTTATTCTTATAAAGGTTCATTTTCACAATAGAAGTGGGATCATCAAATCCTCCAAATCCTTCTATTAAAACGACTTCATTTTTTTTGCCGTAGGTGGTAATGGTACAGGGATAAGTCATCGGATTGCCATTACAATTGTCTTTCGCTTTATAGCTAACAGTATCATTAATAGAAATCGTCTTTAGTTTACGACAACTAGTGGTTGTGAAAATCAACGCACATAAAATAAGACATAAGGACCCAAAGGAGACTTTTTTGATTAATAACATGGGTTTTTTAATTTTTAACGGATTTACAAAAATATAGTTGGAGTAATAGTAATAAGTACATACGTCAATGATTAGCCCAAAAAATAATGCCAAAATCTCCTTTTAATGTCAGTTAATTTGGTTTGCACTTACTCTAAATTTGCCAATTGCTCTTCGAGGTCTTTTTTTAAGGGGACTAAGTCCGTCTCAAGCGTTCTTTGATTGGCGTAATAAATTGCATAAGTGATAATCAATGCAAAAATGATGTGCATACATAAGGCCTTAGTGGTAAAAGTGCTTGCCACGAAAAAAAGGATACAACCTATTAAAATGGGTAGCAAATACCACCAGAAAACACTTTTTAATAACTTTATTTGCTCATTGACCTTTTCTAATTCATAATAAAGATAGTCTTTATTACTCATTGTGTAAACTGCTTTTGCCGAAATATGTACCTGTGCAGTGAATAATTTATATACTATAAAAACGCAACCAAGAGAAATAATCGTACAAGCAAGCGTCAATAAATAATTATTTTGGTAAAAAGCAATGACACCAAAAAAAGTAAAAGCAATAAATACAATGACGGCTGTGGTATATTCCCGTATATTGCGTCTTTTGATGTCCTTATCAAATTTTTTCATTCTGGTTTTCATCTGTTGAATTAATTTTTCTTGTTGAATAATAAATGGGTCATTAGGTGAAGGGCTATTCCAAAGGTCTTGTAAGTCTTTATCGTTCATAGCTGGTAGATTTAGGCGTTAGTAATTGTAAGAGGCGTTTCTTAATCCGATTAATCTTAACCCCCACATTTGTTTTGGTCAAACCCGTAATCTCCGCAATTTCCTCATAAGAAAGCTCCTCCAAATGTAGCATAATAACCGCACGTTCTGTTTCTTTTAAATTTCGAATAGCCGCATACAAACGTTCCTTTTGCTCTTGCTGCTCCAGTTGAGTAGCTGCATTAGGGACAGGGGAATGCTCCCATTGTAATATCCCCTCATTATGTGTAATTTCGCGTTGCTTTTTATTTTTCTGTTGATAACGCATCCCTACATTCAGGGCAATACGATACAACCAAGTATTCAGATGAGCATGTCCTTTAAAGTTGGGCATTGCACGCCATATTTGAAAGCAAATATCCTGAAATAAGTCTTCTTGATCAGGCAACGAGTAAGCATAAATCCGACAGATGCGAACAATTCGTTGTTTATTCACTTCTATCAGGCGAGCAAATGCCTGTTCGTCGATGCTATGTTGTTTTTTCGACACGTTTAAATGGCTTGTTTTCTTTCTTTAGTGACAGCTAATAAAACAGAATTACAAAAAAGAAGTAATTTTTTTAAAAAAAGGAAGAAGTAGCTACTACGACAGCGAAACCACTACATTTTAGTAGCTTTGCAGCACTGTTGTCGATATACGTACTATTTTTCAGCAAACAGAAATCAATCATGTCCGATTTTTATAAAAAATCACTAGAACTACATGCCCAACAGCATGGAAAAATTGAGGTTATTAGTAAAGTACCCGTTCAAACAAAAGACGATTTATCAGTAGCTTATTCGCCAGGAGTCGCAGAACCTTGTCGTATAATAGCTGATGATCCTAGTAAGGCGCGCGAATTGACCATCAAGCGCAATACAGTAGCCGTTGTGTCAGATGGCTCTGCTGTACTAGGATTAGGAAATATCGGGCCATTGGCTGCTATCCCAGTCATGGAAGGCAAGGCCTTACTATTTAAAGAATTTGCCAATGTTGATGCCTTCCCAATTTGCCTCGATACACAAGATACCGACGAAATTGTTAAAGCAGTGACGCAAATTGCACCCGTATTTGGAGGTATCAACCTAGAAGATATTGCCGCACCGCGATGTTTTGAAATAGAAGAACGCCTCCAAAATTTAGGTATTCCTGTATTTCATGACGATCAACATGGAACCGCTATTGTATTGCTTGCTGCACTAATTAATGCGGTCAAACTCACTCATCGCAAACTCGAAGATTGTGTCATTGTCATCAATGGATCAGGTGCCGCTGGTGTGGCTATTGCCAAAATGTTACGATGTATTAATTTTGATCCTACTACTTGCATCCCTGTAAAAGAGGTGATTGTATGCGATAGTCGGGGTATTATTGAGCGAACACGCCCTAATCTAAGCCTTGTCAAAAAAGAGTTGCTCTGGTATTCCAATCCACAAAATAAAAAAGGAAGTCTTAAAGATGCCATCAAAGGGGCAGATGTATTTATTGGAGTGAGTGTAGGTGATTTGCTACAAGAAGAAGATATTCGTACCATGAACCCTGATCCGATTATTTTTGCTATGGCAAACCCTACTCCCGAAATTATGCCCGATGCAGCTAAACGAGGAGGAGCAGCGATTGTGGGTACAGGAAGAAGCGATTTCCCCAATCAGGTGAATAATGTATTGGCTTTTCCAGGTATTTTTAGAGGCGCACTCGATGCAGGTGTCACACGTATTACTGCCAAAATGAAACTAGCTGCCGCTTATGCCCTTGCTAATTGTGTTACAGAACCAACCGTTGAGCAAATCTTGCCAAGTACGCTCGAAAAAGGAGTGGTAACGAAGGTGGCCAATGCCGTCATAGAAGCAGCAGTAGAAGAAGTGGTTTGATTTTTTATTTTGGGCGTGTCCTTTTTTCGCCTCGCCTGTTAATGCGTCTACGCATCGACAGGTACGAGGCGAAAAAAGGTCGGGCTATTCGCTTGTAGTTACCTCGTAGCCAGCAAGTTCGGCTAATTTGCTGGCAGTGTCTTCCTTCGTCAGCCCTGCCAGCAAAAGCCTCCCTAGCAGT
>JAHDCM010000154.1:6535-8003 GCA_020629895.1 Bacteroidota bacterium | reverse complement strand
TAGCGGTAGCTTGGTGAAATAACTGCTTTGTGAAGCAAGGACTAGCAGGGCTGACAGCGGAAGACACTGCTAGGAGTATGCTGAACTAGCAGGTATAAACCAACTACAAGCGAATAGCCCGACCTCCTTTTTTTCATTTTGCCTGAAGTTCCTGTGAGGGCGTAAGAATGAGCAAAATGAAAAAAAGGAGGACACGCCCGAATAAAAAGAAAATATTAAAATCAAATTATACATAAATGTTCCATCTCAAAAATAGTCTGTTGCTTGCGCTATTTGCTCTGGGAGTTGCCTTTTATCTAAGCGGCTGTCAAGCAGGTGGTGAGTTTACAGGTCGAGAGTATATGCCAGATATGGCACATTCACAAGCGTATGAGATCTATACCCCTACTCGAACACTTGTGGTAGATGAGGGGGATACGATTGCATGGTTTAATTCAAAAACCAGTGCGCGTAAGCCAGTAGCAGGAACGATTCCACGTGGATATATGCCCTATCATTTTGATAATACTAATGAAGGGTATGAGGCAGCAGGAGCTACCTTGTTCAATCCTTTAAATAAGTATCAAGGAGATACGGTGGAGTATGATCGAATTTTAACCAATGCCAAAACTAACTTTGAAACACATTGTGCGATTTGTCATGGAAATAAAGGTAAGGGAGATGGAGAGATTGTGAAAAATGGAGCTTATCCTGCAGCACCGCCTTCCTATTTTTCTGCTACCTTGATGGAATTACCAGAAGGAAAGATGTTTCATTCTATTCATCATGGAAAGAACCTAATGGGGGCTTATGGGCCACAATTGACCAAGACAGAACGTTGGGAAATTGTTTCTTATATTAAGGATATGCAGGCGGATAAGATTTCGAAAGATGATAAGATGAGTAAGGAGCAAGCATTGGGACTTATTACAAACGGAATGAGGTATAAGCAAGGAGGAGCCGCTGCGGCAGCACCTGCACCTGCCGCTGTTGTAGATAATGCTGCGGCCAATACGACTGATACCGTTGCTAATAATAATTTGACAGCAGCAGCAGATGAGGCGGCTAAGGCTGATGCAGCAGCGTCAAAATCTGCTTTAGATGATTTAGCCACTCAACCATTGAAGGCAGGACAGAGTATTGTACTTAAAAATGTATATTTTGAAACTGGTTCGTTCCGATTGAAGCAAGAATCCTATAAAGAGTTGAATAAGCTTGTTTCTATCTTGAAAAATAATCCTAAGTCAAAGGTGGAAATTTCGGGACATACAGATAATACCGGAAATGCAAGTGCGAATTTGAATTTATCTCAAAATCGTGCAAAGTCGGTCTATAATTATGTAATTAGTCAGGGGATTCCTAAAGCGGCATTACAGTTTAAAGGGTATGGGCAAACAAAGCCTGTTGCCTCAAACAATACCGATGAAGGACGCGCACAAAACCGACGTACCGAATTCCGAGTACTAGAGTAGAGACGCAAGATTTTGCG
>JAHDCM010000154.1:0-6435 GCA_020629895.1 Bacteroidota bacterium | reverse complement strand
TTTTGCGCCTTTAGAAAGACATACACCATATATGTCTTCAATCATTTAAAAACAATATCCAAACGAAAGAATACAAATAGTATCATGGGTCATATAAAGATATTGGAAACCAAAAACTTTGAGGTATCTGCCAAAGAGCGTACCTTTTGTATCGGCTTGATAGTTGGAGGACTTATCCTTGCAGCTATTGGTGCCTTCCTAAATTTAGACAATCCGGCTCGTTTATTTGCTGGTTTGATCTATAATAGTTATTTCTTCATTTTGCTAGGGCTAGTGTCTGCCTTCTTCGTTGCCTCTCAAACAATGGGATACAACGGATGGTATGTAATGGTAAAGCGAATTTCTGAAGCGATGGCAATGTATGTTCCTGTTGGGGCGATTATTATGGCTCTTTCCCTCTTTTTTGGGATCAGCTATGTCTATATATGGTCGCATGGAGAGTATTTCGATCCTAATAGCCCTTTGTTTGATTCGATATTAAAAAATAAGGAACCCTACTTAAATAAACCCTTCTTTTTTGTGCGAATGGTGATCTATTTGGCATTATGGGTAGGTTTGGTGTTCTTGATTCGTCGCAACTCTAGGAATATTGATAGTGATAGTGGCATTGGTGCTTATAATCGAAGTAAGCTCGTTTCGGCAGCATTTATTGTTGTCTTTGCGGTAACCACTTCTACTTCTGCATGGGACTGGTTAATGTCTATTCAACCACACTGGTATAGTACTTTATTTGGATGGTATTGCTTTGTAAGTATGTTCGTAACTACGATGGCTTTTACTATCTTAGTGTGTATTTACTTAAAGTCAAGAGGCTATTTACCAATGATGACCGAAGAGCATTTTCACGATTTAGGTAAATTGATGTTTGCCTTTAGTGTTGCTTGGGCCTATTTGTTCTATTCGCAGTTTATGTTGATCTGGTATAGTAATATTCCTGAAGAAACGATGTATTACCGTATTCGTATCGAGCATTATCCACTGGTTATGTGGGGGGCAGTGGTCTTGAACTTCGTTACTCCTTTCTTGGTACTGATGACAGCGGGTAATAAGCGTAATTATAAGATATTGGCGGTAGCAGCAGTGATTATTATCTTCGGACATTGGTTAGACTTTTACCAAATGGCTGTACCAGGTGCTGTTATGGAAGCGGCCCATCATGCACATGCTATTTCAGGAGATGCGCATCATGCATTATTAACTGCCGCTGCTGGCGGTGGTGGACATGAAGCGGCTGCGGCTCATGATGCACATGCTGGTGGACATCATGTTGTAGAATCTGTGAATTTGGGTATCTATGAAATTGGTTTGTTGTTGAGTTTTGCAGGCTTATTTTTGTTCTGTATGTTCACAGCTCTTACCAAAGCTCCATTAGAGCAGAAGAATCACCCATTCTTCAAAGAAAGTGTGATCCACCATACTTAATTTTTAGAGAAGTCATTCAATTAAATCAAATCAAATTAGTAGGAGGACGCATGTACTTTTGTCCAAGCGACCTCTACAAACAATAAACACTTTTTGATATGGCAACCATTCTAGGCTTAGTCTGTATTGTGTTGATTCTAATCATCTTATTCCAAATATCGCGTGCAAGTGATATGGTGGTAAACATCAAAGGTGAAGAATCCGTATCAGAGCGCAACAATACCATACACGGAATGCTGTTCTTGATTTTCCTCGTTGTAGGAATGGGACTCGCTTTCTGGTCTACTTGGTATTATAGCGATCGTTTCTTACCCATGCCATCCTCGGATCATGGTATCGTGCTAGAAAATATGTTCTTCTGGACATTAGTGGCAACAGTACCTGTATTTGTAATCACACACATCCTCTTATTTTACTTCTCTTGGAGATATAGAGGGCGTAAAGATCGTCATGGATTTTATTTTCCACACAGTAACAAATTAGAGTTACTCTGGACAGCGATTCCTGCGGTGGTATTAGTACTGCTCGTATTTGAAGGATTGCGCGGTTGGTTAGATATTATGGGACCTGCGCCTAAACAAGCAATGGTCGTAGAAGCAACAGCCCAACAGTTTCAATGGACGATTCGCTACTCTGGAAAAGATAATAAACTTGGTAAAAAGTCGATCAAAGAGATTAATGGAACAAATGGTTTAGGATTGTTACAAACCCAAGAAGGAAAAGATGATTTCGTTGCCGACGAATTACATCTTCCAGTTAATCAACCTGTCTTGGTACGTATCAACTCTAAAGATGTACTACATAACTTTTATTTACCACATTTTGATGTGAAAATGGATGCCGTTCCTGGTATTCCTACACAGTTCTGGTTTACACCTAATAAAACGACCGCCGAAATGCGTGAAGAATTAGGAAACCCAGAGTTTAATTATGAGTTGGCTTGTGCAGAACTTTGTGGACAAGCACACTTTAATATGCGAAAAGTCGTGGTAATTGAAGAAGAAGCAGCATTTAAAAAATGGTTAGGGGAACAAACGCCTATCTTCAGTGATTTAGGCTGGGATACAACCCCTGAAAAAAATATAGCAGATAAGGATCAAGAAGGCGAAGATAAAGTCGTGTCAACATTCTAAACGACTCCTTGTTGTAAACAACATAAGGACATTCTATCGTACACACTTATTTTTTACGCTTTCTGAAAAATATTTTATATGGCTAGTTCAGATACTAATATCCAACACACGATCCATGTAGACGACCATCACGGACATGATCACCATCATGAAGAGTCGTTTATCTCGAAGTATGTTTTCAGTATGGATCACAAAATGATTGCTCGTCAATTCCTCATTACAGGAATTTTATGGGCATTCGTCGGTGTATTATTTTCCGTCCTTTTCCGTCTGCAATTAGCATGGCCAGACGAGAGTTTCCCAATCCTAGAAATGTTACTAGGACAATGGGCAGAAGGTGGTAAGTTGAAACCCGATTTTTATTATTCGTTGGTAACGATGCACGGTACCATTATGGTATTCTTCGTACTAACCGCAGGTTTGAGTGGTACCTTTAGTAATCTACTCATTCCCTTACAAATTGGTGCGCGAGATATGGCGTCGCCCTTCCTGAATATGCTTTCCTATTGGTTCTTCTTCACGGCTGGCGTCATCATGCTTATTTCTATCTTTATCGAAACAGGCCCCGCTTCAGGTGGGTGGACAGTTTATCCGCCACTGAGTGCTTTGCCCCAAGCCGATATTGGCTCTGGAGATGGAATGACGCTTTGGTTGTTGAGTATGACACTCTTTATCGTGTCTTCACTACTTGGAGGTCTGAACTATATTGCAACGATCCTAAACATGCGTACCAAAGGTATGACCATGATGCGAATGCCACTAACGATATGGGCATTCTTCTTCACTGCCGTATTAGGGGTTCTTTCTTTCCCTGTATTGCTTTCTGGTTGTGTATTACTCATCTTCGATCGTCACTTAGGTACCAATTTCTACCTTTCTGATATTTATGTGGCTGGTGAGCCATTATTAAACAGCGCAGGTGAACTAATGCAAGGTGGTAGCCCTATTTTATTCCAGCACTTGTTTTGGTTCTTAGGACACCCAGAGGTATATATCGTTATCCTTCCTGCAATGGGAATGGTATCACATGTATTAGCAACCAACTGTCGTAAGCCAATTTTTGGTTATACTGCAATGGTACTTTCGATCTTAGCCATTACGGTACTTGCCTTCTTAGTATGGGCGCATCACATGTTTATGTCGGGAATGAATCCACTAGTCGGTTCTATCTTCGTATTATTTACCCTACTGATTGCGGTACCATCTGCTGTAAAAGTATTTAACTGGATTACAACAATTTGGCGTGGTAATATCAACTATACACCTGCTACCTTATTCTCTATCGGGTTTGTATCTTTATTCATCTCTGGTGGATTAACAGGTATCTTCTTAGGAAACGCCGCACTCGATATTCCACTACACGATACCTACTTCGTAGTGGCTCACTTCCATATTGTGATGGGACTAGCTGCTGGATTTGGTTTATTTGTGGGAGTATATCACTGGTTCCCTAAATTATTCAATGGTCGTATGATGAACAGAAGCTTAGGCTACCTACACTTCTGGATTACTTTTATTGGTAGTTATTGTATCTTCTGGCCAATGCACTATATGGGAATGACAGGTGTACCTCGTCGTTACTACTCATTCGAAACATTCGAAACATTCAATGTATATGCTGAGATGAATATCTTCATCACAGTGGCAGCGATTATTGTTTTCTTTGCACAGTTCTTATTTGTCTTCAATTTCTTTTACAGCATTTTTGCTGGTCAAAAAATGAAGAGCCTCAACCCGTGGAAATCAAACTCTATTGAGTGGACAACACCAGCAGAACCCGGACATGGTAACTGGCCAGGAGCAATTCCACATGTACACCGTTGGGCGTACGAATATGGTAAAGATGGTATTGATTATATACCACAAACACTCACTGAACAGCAAGCAAAAGAACATATTAAAGAATTAAAAAGAGAAGAGGCGTAGCGAATACGTTCTTTGATAAGTATTTAGTTACTGGGCGTGTCCCCATTTTTGCTGAAAAAGCTGCCACCAGCGAGACGCTGTTCGAACAGCTTTTTCAACAAAAATGGGGTCGGGCTTTCGGCTAATAGTTGGCTCGTAGAAAACTAGTTCGGCTAAAGTCCTAGCAGTGTCTTCCTTCGTCAGCCCTGCTAGTCCAAGCCTCACGAAAAGTTTCTACTTCACCAATCTTCCGCCTCTATCCCTCACGCAAGTCTCTTCTTGAGAGAAGATTTAGAGGTAGGTTTTGTGCGAAGTACTAAATGCGACGATTATTCTAAAGAAATAAAAATAATACTGCTAAACTTTGTCCATCATCAATCATTATTTAACATCTAAATTTTCGTCGCACGTTGCACATCGCACGTCGGACAAAAAAAAGTGATTTCAACTACTAAAATAGCATCCCAAAAAAGCTGGTCAACTGCCATCAAAGCTAAATTAGCTGATTACAGTATGCTAGTAAAAGTACGACTGAATCTAACAGTTGTCTTTTCAGCTACGATTGGTTACTTATTGGCGGCAGGCACGGAAGCGGGTATTGGCTTACTCCTTTTGCTAGGACTAGGGGGCTTTTTAGTAACGAGTGCAGCCAATGCAATCAATCAAATACTAGAAAAGGACTTTGACAAGCAGATGAAACGCACTGCCAACCGCCCACTGGCGGCTGGTCGTATGAGTATTACAGAAGCCGCACTGATCGCTGGCTTGTGTGGCGTAGCAGGAATTGCAATATTGGCTTATTTTTTCAATGAACAAGCTGCATTGCTAGGAGCTTTGTCTTTGTTTAGCTATGCATTTATTTATACACCGCTCAAGCGAATTTCTCCAATTGCTATTTTAGTAGGAGCAATTCCTGGAGCTTTACCTCCTGTTATTGGCTGGGTCGCTTGTACCAATGCCATTACTTACGAGGCATATTTATTATTTGGAATTCAGTTTCTATGGCAGTTTCCCCACTTTTGGGCAATCGGCTGGTTAGGAGCAGATGAATATGCAAAGGCGGGGTTTCGACTCATGCCAACCCCTACCACCAAAAACAAGGCAATGGCGGCACAAGTCATCATGTACACCGTGTTTTTGATTGTGGTAAGCCTTCTACCAACAGCTATTGGAATGCTCGGTTGGGCATCAGCTATTGCTGCGATAGGCTTGGGGGCAATGTTCTTATATTACGGCTATAATTTATTTCGACAATGCGATGATAAGGCAGCTCTTAAATTGATGTTCGCATCTATTATTTATTTGCCCTTATTACAAATTGTAATGGTATTAGATCGCTTTTGGTAGATCAAAGTCATTCTACTATATTTAGAAGATCTAACGATTCAAAAATGAGCACCACATTGAGTAATAACTACAGTGTACATCCCCAAAAATTCTTACTTTGGGTCGGCTTGGCAAGTATCGTCATGATGTTTGCAGGCTTAACAAGTGCTTTTATCGTGCGTTATGCACAAGGTAATTGGTACGAGTACCTCATTCCTGATATTTTCTGGATAAGTACTGCGCTAATTTTATTAAGTAGTGTCACCATTGCTATTGCAGCACACGCATTCAAACGAGATAAAAGAGCCTTGTACCGCAATATGTTGGGACTTTCGCTCTTATTTGGAGCAGGTTTTTTATATTGTCAAGTACAAGGGTTTCAAGAACTAGTGAAAAATGGTATTTACCTTGAAGGAAATCCTTCAGGAGGGTTTTTCTATATTATCGCTGGTTTACACGGATTACATGTGGCAGGAGGCGTTTTATTCATCTTGATTTTCTTTTTAAAATCATTTGCTAAGGATGATGAAATTAAAAAACTCATGCGCGATGTTAATCCACACCGAAATCTGGGAGTAGAACTGCTCGGAACCTACTGGCACTTTGTAGATGTGCTGTGGTTGTATCTGTTCTTTTTCCTGAAAATGTA
>JAHDCM010000153.1 GCA_020629895.1 Bacteroidota bacterium | reverse complement strand
AGTGGCTATGAAGCAACTACAAATGGATAGCCCGACGCATATAAAAAAAGCGCAGTAACCGTTTTAAGGTTATTGCGCTTTTTTTATATGCGGCACGCTCAAAAAATTATTTATTAAAACGGTAACTAATTCCACCGCGAAGCCCAAAGAGTAGATTATTGGTGCGGTTAGGGCCAGGGAAACGAAGTTGGTTGAAAGAATCGGAAGTGGTAGAGAGACTGCTTCTTGCCCCTAGTGTTACGAAGTAATTTTTACTTAAATAAATATCATAATCTACACCAAATACCCATCCCCAACTACTTTGTTTCAGGAGGTCTTGTTGAAAGATTGGATTATCAGCATTAATTTCTGCGGATCGAAGTACGCCATATTGCACTCCTGCTGACCAATTAGTAACAATTGGTTGCTTGGTTAAACCAGAGTAACGGCTTCTACGATATTTGAATAATAATGGAAACTGCGAATAAACAAGGTTAATATCGGTTTCGAATTGTCTTGTTCTTTTGGCAGCATTATAGGTATCGAATTTTTGTCCTTGATGTGATTTGATAATCCACTCTGCTTGTAATCCAAAATTTTTGGTAATGTCATAACCAAGCACAAAACCGTAAGCATGTCCAAAGTCGAGCATTTGATCCAAGCCTTTATTATTTACTGCCGAAGAAAGTCCTTCATTCGCCAATAACCAATTGTTGTGAACACTTCCAAAAGTACCAAAGTAGAGTTTGTTGGCATCTGCAATATGTGGCACTTTGCTTTCTTTATCTAAAGGACGTTTTTCAAGTTCTTCTTCAGTTGCTTGTACGACTAATACGGATGCAGGATTTATTTTTTCGATTGCTGGAGCTGGCATTGGTACAATAGGTGCGGCAAGTGGCGTTGGCTTCACAGCTTGATCTTTTTCGGTCGTATTTATTATTGTATTCTGTACGACTGCTTGTTCTACGTCTATATCAACTGGCGTAGGAGCTAGTACATTGATTCCTGAAGCTAATGAACGGTCTCGTTCCTCTAACTCAAAGCTAGGATAATATGGAGATTGAGGGACTGAGGAGGGTTTGAGGGTTTGAAGGACTGAGGGTTTGAAGGACTGAGGGTTTGAGGGTTTGAAGGACTGAGGGTTTGAAGGACTGAGCGTTTGAGAGATTTGATTATTAGTAGTTACAGGCATAATCGTAGGTACTGCGATCATGTCTACTACTTGTAATGTTTCTTCTATTGTTGATTTCGTCTCCTCTACATCAGGCATTGGATTGACCATTGATTGTTCGGCTGACTGGAGACGATTGGTAGTAAGATGATAAACTGGTTGAGTGTCGGAATAATTGGGAGATGGGGTACTTGGATATTGGTTGCTTGCCAGCAATTGAGTAGGTGCGTCCTTTTTGGTAGTTATTTGGGGACGATCTACTTTTGTAATAGCAGGCAACAAGCTATATGTATAACTTGTACGCGAAGTCGCACTTAACTCGTCTTGGTTACTGGTAGTAGTGGGAGCTTGTAAAAAGAAGTAGCTTATTAAGGCTAAAAAAAGAAGTGATGTGATAGTGGAACTAACAATAAAAGCAGGTTGCTTATAGAAAGGTATAGGCAAGGGGAGATCATCTACCATATCAGTCCACACTCTGGGTGGAGGTGTGATGCTATGGTCTCCTAACTGCTCTCTAAAGATATCATCAAACTTATTTGACATACTTTTTCTCCGAATAACTCTGTATTTGCGAAACTTTCTTTTGGAGTAAGTACCTTGCTCTGGCTAATTGCGATTTGGAGGTTCCCTCACTGATGCCTAGCATGGCAGCAATTTCTTTGTGCGAATATCCCTCAACCACGTATAAGTTGAACACGGTACGATAACCAGGCGACAATTGTTGTACCATTTTCATCAAATCTTCAGCAGCTAGATGCTCAATGGTTTTATCGTCGATAATATCATAATGAGAATTATTCACTTCTAGGATTGGATACATGTGTACCGACTTGCGGTAGTGTTCAATAGCTGTATTAACAAAAATACGGCGCATCCATCCTTCGAAAGAACCTTCACTTCGAAATTTGTGAATATTTTTAAAAACTTTGATGTAGCCTTCTTGCAAAATATCCTCAGCACTGTGATAATCGTTGGCATAACGCAAGCAAATAGAAAACATCTTAGCAGAAGATTGCTCGTACAATGCTTGTTGATATTTTCTTTTTCTGGCGATACAGCCTTTAATTAGATCTTTTTCCGAAGTGCGATTAAATCTCATCATGCTACTTTATAGATATGAATTTAGCAAAAAAAGTTGTAAGTAATGGATAAAATTTCATTTTATTTTTTCAACATTACTTGAGAGGCTATCTTGATTTTACAATCAGGCTTAGAAAAAGCATCTTTTCGTCCCTAATTATACCTTTTTTTCGGTACGTAGCTCTGCTATGTTCCTCAAAAAAGTCTACATTAGAACCAAAAATTTGACTTTTTCAGCTCCAATTGTAAATTCAAGACAGCCTCTGACAGTGTTTGGTTATCCGCGATAAATCATGGTTCTTGAACGGAGGGTTTAATTGGTTTATTGTTAAAATGTGTGAAAAATATTTATTTGGTGGTATCCTCTATCTTTTTTGACTGGTAGTTTTGTAAAAAGGCGACTAGTTTTCGGATAGCTTTACCTCGATGACTAATTTCGTTTTTGGTTGCTTTATCCATTTCGGCAAAAGTAATACTATATCCCTGTGGTTGAAAAATAGGATCGTAACCAAAGCCTTCTGTTCCACTTTTTTCGGTACATATTTGACCACGTGCAATCCCTTCGAAGGTATATTCTTTTCCTTCAATGATGAGGGCTACCACTGTTCGAAACTGTGCTGCTCTATTACGTTTATCTTTTAGATTTAGTAAGACCTTATCCATATTGGCTATTGCTGATTTTTCTTCTCCAGCATAGCGGGCCGTTCTCACACCAGGCTCTCCATCTAAAGTATCTATTTCTAGTCCTGTATCTTCTGAGAAACAATCGACCCCATATTCTTGATAGATGACTCTTGCTTTTTCTAGGGCATTTTCTTCTAGGGTAGGATGTGGTTCTGGAATATCTTGATGATAGCCCATATCTTTGAGGCTTTGAATAGCAAATACATCTCCTAGCATTGCCTGCACCTCTTTCATTTTATGTGGGTTACCTGTTGCGAAAATAAGTTTCATGGTAATTATTTTTTTATCTCAAACATTTGTTGAAGTGCTACCCAAAGTTTCTTTTTTAGGCTCACTTCTTTTTCAATCATTGCTAAGGTATCAGAAAATAGGATCGGAATTTCTTGAAATGAGAAGGTTCGGTATTTAATGGCTCTTACCACTAATCCTAAAGAGCGAGGTGAAATACCAAATCCTATTATTTTTTGAGGTTGATATACACGGTTGATTTGCCAAAACTGCTGCATCTCTTGATGTTGTAAATTCAGGCGTTGAATATCGCTTATTTGCAAGCCAATAGCCTTTAAAATATTTTCTAATAGCTTTCGCTGACTTTCTTCCAATTCATATTGGTCAGTATCATAAATTATTAGTATCTTATTCGTATAAGCTCCCTCTAACTGATCTCCTTGAAGCCACTCTTTCACTTCGATTAGCTCTTTTTTATAAAGAGAAGCAACGATTTGATGGTTTTCAATCATCTTAGGTGTATTTAGTGTCAATTTTGTGATAAGGCAAGTTAAAATCCTCTGTTTTTCGTCATTTTCCCATTGATCATACAACCTTATTACAAATTTGGCATTATCTGTGAACTATCTTTTTCGAGGATATGATACGTTTTTACCCTTCCAAATCAAAGTAATTGTAAAGATTTAAGCATAGCTTGACAATGAATAATCTTATAAATAATCTTACTTTTGCGGGCTATTTGGAAAGACTATCCAAACTATTTTTCACATCCCAATTTAATGTAAGTATATGACACAAACAATGAATCTTCAGATAAATCGAGTAACAGAGTCGAGGCTTGCCTCTACTGATTTTAACAATCTTCCTTTTGGGCGTGTATTTTCGGATCACATGTTGGCTGTTGATTATAAGGATGGGCAATGGCAAAATGCTCGAATTATTCCTTTTGGCAATATTGAAGTCACTCCTGCTTTAACCTGCCTTCACTACGCACAAGCCTGTTTTGAAGGTATGAAAGCCAATCAAGATGTGCATACGGGAGATGTGCTGTTATTTCGTCCAAGAGAAAATGCCAAACGCCTCAATGCGTCTGCCATTCGCTTGGGAATGCCCTCTTTTCCTGAAGATTTGTTTATCAACTATTTGAAAGAGTTAATTCAGCTTGATAAGAATTGGATTCCAGACATGGAAGATAGTGCGCTTTATATTCGTCCCGTTTTATTTGGTTCGGATGATTTTATTGGTGTACGGCCTTCTGAGACCTATCGACTTTACATTATTATTGGCCCAACTGGCCCTTATTATGGCAAACCTGTCCGCGTAAAAATTGAAGAAAAATATGTGCGGGCTTTTAGAGGGGGAACAGGAGATGTAAAAGCTGCTGGTAACTATGCAGCTACACTTCACCCCGCCCTACTTGCTAAAAAAGAAGGCTTCGACCAAATTCTTTGGACAGATGGATTAAGCCACGAATATGTAGAAGAAATTGGTACGATGAATGTTTTTTTTATTGTTGATGGGAAAGTGTGGACTCCTGCACTTAGCGGTTCTATCTTGCCAGGTATTACGCGTGACAGTATCATGCAACTATTTAAAGATCGTGGATTTGAAGTGGAAGAACGCAAAATTAGTGTGCAAGAAATCATCAATGCTCATCAAGCTGGCAAACTAGAAGATGCCTTTGGAGTAGGTACTGCTGCAACTGTTACGCATATTGCTGAATTGGGTTATCGAGGTCAAATTTTCACCTTACCGGCATTAGAAACAAGAACCGCCTCATTTACTATTAAAGAAGAGCTTATAGGCATCAAAACAGGACGCATAGCGGATCGTCACGGATGGATTGATCGCGTATCCTAGATCAGAAAAATATTTTTTCTAAAATAGAAGTAGCGCGTTTGAAGTATAAAATAATGACTTCAAACGCGCTATTTTTTTTAGCTCCTCTTAAACATTTCCATCTAAAAATAGGTCAAAAAAGCAGTTGGTTTAAGGGATATTATTATTTTTTTTTCATTTTACTTGGATTTATAAGATTTTTTTGTAGTAATTATACAATCTGGTATATCATTTGCTGTTATTATTATACCTAATTGTACAAGAAGTCTTATACTTAACTGCTTATTTTATTTTTGATCCCCCACCTAAAGGTTCTTGAAGATAAATAGCAACACTTTATCCTAACCCAACAAAAGTCTTCTTACACAACACACCATCCCACTGAGGAACTACTTTCGTTGAGTAGCTAATCGCCTATTATATACGATGATAGAACAGAAGAAGTATATAATTTTGTCAACCTATACATAAACATACAGCAACAGTAATTTTTGTTTAATCTGAAAACCAAAGCCTCATTATGTTATCCGTATATTTTAAGATCATGATGCTGCTGTTTGGTACCATGAACAGCACACCAGCAAACCATTCACCCGTACACCATCACCACCATTGTGTACAAGAGATCATAGGTAGTGAGGTTATGCCTCCAACCTATTATAACGAAAGCGAAATCGCTCCCCCACCTGACACCGAAGAAAAACGCATTAAATGGAGAGCTGATGACAAGCTCACTTGGGATGATTTCCAAGCCTATCCAGATTATAACGATTTTCAGATTGCTGCCCTAACCTCCTCTGCTATTTCTTATCGCTATTACTGCATGGATGATCAATTACATGTAACTGTTGATGCTATCTTCCGCAAGGAAGAGTCTTGGGTAAAACCAGAGGCAATGACTCCGCATTATTTAGAGCATGAACAATTACATTTTGATATCACTGAATTATATGCTCGTAAACTTCGTAAAGAATTGGCAAAACATAAATTTAGATGTTATGAAAAATGGAAATTAGAGCAAATATGTAACCGTTACCTAGATGCCTGGCGCGCTAAAGAGAAGGAATACGACTGGAATACCAGTTATAGTCTAAATGAGCCTAAGCAGCGAGAATGGGTATTCAAAGTAAAAAACGATCTATTGGATTATAATGATTTTGAAATCAGGGAACCAGTAGAGCCAATTACACCTTTGAAATATACTCCTTCAGTAACTATTCCTATTAAGCCTATACAGCCACTGAAAACGGGCAAAAAAAAGTAATTGAGTTAAATTGAATGGTTTCACCTAAGTGTGATAAATTCTAATTGAATGTAAGCCACTGACACCTGTTAATTGACAAGTGTCAGTGGCTTTTTTTGTATTTTTGCGATTATGCAATTATTTCAAGAAATACAAAGGCTACTCATAAAAGAATTTCAACTAGAGTGGCGACAAAAATACAGTTTCAGTGGTGTATTATTGTATGTCTTTTCTACGGTTATGCTCATTTATATGTCCTTTCAAAGCCTAGAACCCATTGTTTGGTCTACTATGTTTTGGGTGATTCTACTATTTGCCTCTGTTAATGCAGTCGCTAAAAGTTTCTTACAAGAAAACAAAGCACGCTATTACTACTATTACCTCCTCACCTCCCCTACTGCGGTACTTATTTCAAAGATCATTTACAATACGCTTTTATTATTATTACTAGCCGTTATCGCTTTAGCAGTATATATTATTTTGCTAGGCAACCCTATTGTTCATATTCCTCTCTTTATAGGTATTGTATTAGCAGGAAGCATCAGTTTTTCCTTTTGTTTTACCATTCTATCAGCTATTGCGGCACAAGTGGGCAATAATGCGACCATTATGCCTATTTTAAGCTTTCCTGTCATCATTCCCATTCTATCTTTATTAGTCATTTTATCCAAATCTGCACTAGTAGAAGAAACAGATATTGATCTCAATATTGATTTTCTCATCCTCTTCGCCATCGACGGTTTATTATTGGTTTTATCACTGATATTGTTTCCGTATCTTTGGCGCGATTAATTTGCGGATAAACTTTCACCCATCTAATAGTGTTTTTTTCACATGGAAATCGTACCCAACAATAAATGGCAACACCTCTTTCTTCGTAGCAATTGGTGGAAATACCTAGCTGTGATACTAGTCACCTATGCACTTATTGGTGGCATGCTCTTCCCCATTCCCAATATGGATATAGTAGACCACACTGCGCGTAACTTACACTATCATGTACCGATGTGGTTCGGAATGGTGTTATTGCTTTTGGCGGGCTTAGTGAGTAGTGTCGCTTATTTACGTACCTTCGATCTTCGTTATGATGCCCTTACGGCTGCCCTCAACAGTGTTGGAATCGTATTTGGTTTATTAGGCTTAACGACGGGAATGGTTTGGGCCAAATATACGTGGGGCGAACCCTGGAGTAATGACCCCAAACAAGCTTCTGCCGCTATTGCCATGCTCATGTATTTTGCGTACTTCATTTTACGCGGCTCTATAGACGATGAAGATAAAGCAGGAAAGGTCAGTGCCGTATATAATATCATTATCTTTTTTGTATATATCGCGCTCATCTTTATCATTCCGCGTCTTACCGAATCTTTACATCCTGGCAGTGGTGGAAACCCTGCCTTTAGTGCTGAAGATCAAGACAATCGGTTGAAAATGGTGTTTTATCCCGCTGTGCTTGGCTTTACGTTGCTTGGTTTTTGGATGGCTTCTATTCGCTTACGCATTCAGTATTTGGCAGAGGGCTGGAAAATAAATAACGATTGAACGATTTGCTATCCAATCGTCATCTTTTGGGCGTATCCCCATTTTTGTTGAAAAAGATGCTACCAGCGAGACGTTAGCACACACTTCTTTTTCAACAAAAATAGGGTCGGGCTATTCGCTTGTAGTTGTCTCGTAGAAAGCATGTTCGGCTATCTTTGCTGGCAGTGTCTTCCTTCGTCAGCCCTGCCAGCAAAAGCCTCACCATGCTTCTACTTCGGCAAGCTACCGCTACTATCCCTTACGCGAAAAATATGC
>JAHDCM010000152.1 GCA_020629895.1 Bacteroidota bacterium | reverse complement strand
CATCTTTTTTCAACAAAATGGGGACACGCCCAAAAAAACAATTATGACTAAACAAAATACTAGTTCAGTAATGGATAAATAATAACTTGGACATCTCTAGCCGATCTTTTCTAGTTATATTTCGTTGTGAAGCCTCGTCAGAACTTCCAGCTATGACTGCGTTTCACGCCTCATCTACCTAGAAAATCGCTGACTAGAACTTGTCCAACTTATTTTTTAACCATTACTAACCACAAATTCGTTATTTTACTAACGACTAAATAATAGCACCTCTTTTTCAAATACATTTTCTCCGTTAAAAAATACAAGTATGCATACAACGGCTTCTTCTGATTGTGTGGTAGGAACGATTGCTCCTTTGGATACCTCGTTGACAACACCACAAGTACAACATCTATTTCGGCGTATGGGGTTTGGCATTTACTATAAACACATCGCAGATTACACAGGTCGCAATTCGAATCGCGTGGTCAATGAATTATTACAACAGGCTGTAAACCAAGACCTAATGGCTACCCCCGAATGGATCGACTGGCATTATGAGGATTTTGAAAATATAGATGTTTATCCTTACGAGGAATTGACGATTACTTGGATGATGGACATGTTGGCAAAGGGTTTTCGCGACAAACTGACTTTATTTTGGTCGAATCATTTTGTGACAGAAGTAGATGGCTATCACGAAATTCCAAATTTCATGTTTCATTACTTAAATACGTTGCAGCGAAATGCGCTCGGCAATTTTAAGACTTTTGTACATGAGATTGGGCTAACGGGGGCGATGTTGTTATATTTGGATGGTGCTAGAAATGTAAAGCGTGACCCCAATGAAAACTACGCACGCGAATTATTAGAATTATTCACATTGGGCGAAAATAATAATTATACCGAAGCAGATATTCGGGAGGCTGCACGCGCCTTAACAGGTTGGACTTTAGACCCAGAGGAGGAATCGTATGAACCTGCTTTTATTGCTTGGCGACATGATGGAGAGGAAAAAACTATTTTTGGACAGACGGGCAATTGGAATTATGACGATGTTATTGACTTGTTATTTACCCATCGTCGCACCGAGATTGCTACACATATTTGCAGTAAGCTATATCGAGAATTTATTGCCGAGGAGGTAGATATGACAATCGTAGAGGCCCTTGCTACTACCTTTGAAGAAAATGATTTTGAATTGCTTCCAGTACTTCGGCAATTGTTTCAAAGTAGCCATTTTTTCGATCCTAGTTTTATGGGAACACGCGTAAAAATGCCTACCGAGTTTTTACTTAACTTCTCTATTGAGTTGGGCGCACCAATTACCGAAAATTTCAAGGATGAGGAAGGCAATGATTTCGTCTTTATTTATCACTATCCGTGGATTAGCCAAGAAATGGGGCAAAATCTACTAAGCCCACCCAATGTAGCTGGCTGGAAAGGGCATAATACGTGGATTGACAGTTCGAAAATTTCTTACCGTTGGGGAATTGTAGAGTGGATCATTTGGTATATGTACGAATATATGCCCGATGCACTAGTAGACATGGCGCGTAGTTTGTCGAATGATTCGAAAAGTCCTGATACTGTTTGTGCGGCTCTGATCAATTATTTTACGCCACAAGGCATGTACGATCTGGTGCATTTTGATGCAGCAGTAAAGGCATTCCGCACCGATTTTATTCCTGACTATTATTATGATAATGAAATTTGGTCGCTTGATTGGGAAGATGCCCCTTTTCAAATCACCTTGCTACTGTTGCACCTGGTAAGACAACCAGAGTTTCAACTCTGCTAAGACAATCAAAAACCACATTCCTCACCATCAAATAAAAAAGTATGTGTCAACATCGTAAAGGACATGATTTATCTAATAAAGAAGCCCACCAAAAAGACCATAAAAAATGGAGTCGGCGTTCCTTTTTGAGTACATTCGGATTAGCCGGAACCGCCTCTATGTTGTTAGGGAAATTACCCGTCACCGCCATGGCTAGTAATCCATTGAGTTATGCACTGGAACAATCGGATAGTGATCGCGTGCTAGTACTATTGCGATTGGCGGGTGGCAACGATGGCTTAAATACCATTATCCCATTATACAACTATGATAGTTATCAACAATTTCGCCCCAATTTGGCTATTCCCGAAAGTGAGACTATTAAGCTCAGTGATGAGCTTGGTATTCCCAACTATATGAATCCTTTGATGCGCTTGTGGGGAGATGGGCAAATGAAGGTCGTGAATGGCGTGGGCTATCCGAATCAGGACTATTCGCATTTCAATTCTTCGCAGATTTGGGCATCTGCCAGTGATGCAGATGCGGATGATACAAGTGGTTGGATGGGGCGTTTTTTAGAAAATGAATTTCCACAGTTTTTAATTGAGAGTCCCGACGTTCCTCCTGTGGTACAGATTGGAGGATATAGCAATCAGATTTTTAATTCCTTCACACAAGGCAACTTTAGCTTTTTGGTAAGTAGTGCCGAAGAATTGGAGGATATTGGAGATTCGGGAGAAAAGTACAGCATGAATAATTTGCCCGATTGCTTGTATGGAGACAAATTGGGCTTTTTGAGATCAGTTACCAATAGCACCTATGTTTATACTCAAATTATTGCCGAAGCTTACCAGCGTTCTAGTAATGAAATAGACTATCCTAGCAATCAGTATGACTTTTACAGCCGTTTAGGTCGTCAACTAGCGGTCGTTGCTCGATTAATCAAAGGCAATTTGGGTACGCGCATCTATATGGTGGAATTAGGCGGTTTTGATACACATGAACAGCAAGGCTGGCAACATCGAGAGCTAATGATGGATATTGCTTATTCAGTAGATGCGTTTTATAAAGATTTGGATCAAGCGGGCTTGCGTGAAAAAGTACTCACGATGACCTTCTCTGAGTTTGGGCGTACCATTCAAGAAAATGCGTCACGAGGAACAGATCATGGAGCAGCTGCCCCGCTACTTTTTTTTGGAGGAGAGTTGGAAGGAGGCGGACTAGTTGGCGACTTACCATCTTTAGACAATCTAGGTGAATTTGATGACTTTGAATATACCACTGACTTTCGTTCTATATATGCAACAGTGCTTCAAGATTGGTTATGTGTTGATCGCACCTTAGTAGATCAAGTACTAGGACAATCATTTAGTCGTATCAATGGGATGCTTACTCCTTGTAATAGTACTCCCAATGTAGGTATCAATCCCGCACAACAATATTTAAGTCATACACAAGTACGCTATAATCAGTCTGGAATTATTTTATTACAATTTAACTTACTCAAAACAGCCTACGTTGAAGTAGACTTACTGAACATACTTGGCCAGCGAATAGTCACACTTGGAAAAGGACACCAACAAGCAGGACAAGTCGAGTTTACATTTAACCCTCACCAACAACGTCTTCCACTTGGACAGTATATTTATCGAATCAAAGTAGACGGACATGTACTGAGTGGCAAAATCATGGCATTTCAATAAGAAGCTGTTTAGAAAGAAATGCCCTTGTTTACAAAGCAAACAAGGGCATTCAGAAAAATCACGCTCAAAATTCATTTAATATGATTTATATTCCCCTGCCGTTTACTCAAACTTGTTTCGCAGAGGACATGAAATCTTAACAGATGGATTAGTCCTCTGCTTTTATGTTATATTTACCTTTTTTGCATTGCATCTCCCTATAAATCATAGCCTCCTACATATATATTTCGGTCATCCAACTGTCTTATTTTTTAGCATCATTCTTGTATAAAGTCGATCATTCCCCCCTTAAACCTTTCCCCCTTTCCTACCCTTACAGACTCTACTATTTTGCATTTATCCCTACATCGCTAGTGCAGCTAACACTGAAAAAGCTTTTCCAAGCTCTTAGAAACCAAACATATACGCTTACAAATATATTTTGGTAGATCACGAACTAAGTGTTAACTAGCACTTGTATTCAAATCAACACATACACATTTTATTGCGATCCTATCCATTTCTGGGCAACTAGTTTCTATGCGGGAAGAAAAACATTAGAACTAGTAACAAAAGGATGAGTTAGGTAGCGCAATACCTTCCCGCTGAATTATTAAGCCTCTGGTCATTTTACAGAGCTTTACATTCAGCCTACTCCAAATAGATTGCTAATTATGAAATAATTGATAAAAGCAATTAATGGGAAAGCTATGTCTGTCAAGCTACCAAATGACTGCTCAGAGGTATTATTAACACTCTAAGTAATTTTATCATGAAACGTCATTTTTTACTTGTACTTATCTCTTTTTTATTTTTAGCTACTAGTTGTACCGACGAAAGTCCATGGGCAGTAACAGAAGATCTGCAAAGAGACCATTATACCAGCAACCAGATAGATATTATAATCATAGACATCATTGTAACAGTTAACAACCCCGATCAAACAGCTCATCGAAATGCTTATATTGATCTAGAACATAATGGAAATGGTATCGCCCATCAAGCCACGACTAACACACAAGGGAAAGCCGCTTTCAAAAATATTAAGAAGGGCAGATATACCATTACAGTAGTCAAAGAAGATGGCAGTGTGGAGGAATTTGATAAAGTCATTACCCAAAAAGGAATCATTGACATTCAGTTAGAAAAATAACACGCACTGGAATAGGCAATTTTGATTTTTGACTCAACAAAAATCAAAATTGCCTACTATCATTTAATCCCAAACACCAATTCCCCAACCATTCCCCGATCATATTTCAGTTCCATCTTACCCGACAACTCTTGACTTAATATATCAATTAGCTCCAAGCCAAACGAATTTTGCTGTTTCTTATTCAGTTGCACATTCGCATGCTGCCCATTATCACGCACTACCAATAAGCCTTTATCCTCTACGCGTCTTAACATAATTTCCAGTTTCGGACTTGGATGATTTACAAAAGCATGTTTAAAGGCATTACATACCAATTCGTTAATAATCAAGCCCAATGAAATCACCTTTTTAACGCGCAAATCAAGCTTCTCAATATCAAATACAAGCTCTACATCCTTATTGGTATAACCAAAAGAAAGCAATAAGTAGCGCGTAAGGTTTTGAATATACACCGACACATCAATGGAGGTTATTTTTTTCTGATCCAAGTAAAGCTCTTTATGAATCATACACATCGCCACCACTCGATGCTCACTATTCTTCAAAATCTTCTTCGCATAATCATCTTGCAAACTATTGGCCTGCAAACTCAATAAGCTAGAAAGTACCTGTAAATTATTCGTCACACGATGATGCAACTCACGCATCAAAAATTTAATATGCTCTTTCGTTTCCTTTTCCAAAGCAACCTGTCGCTGCAACCACTCATTTTCCTGCTCCTTCTTATCCGTTTCATACTTTATTTGCATATCAGCCAACTCCTTCGATATGCGCTGATCAAACAAACGATCTTTCAAGGCATCATAATGCTCCCAATACTGAATTGCCAAATCCAACTCTCCTGTTTTTCGATACAACTGTTTGGTCACCTTATAATTCATCAACAAACTATAACTAGATCGCTCATCCAAAGACAACTCTCGCCCCTTCTCCAAATAATGAGCCGCAAGCCCATAATCCCGCTCTCTCAAAGCAATTTTACCCAGTTGCGTATAATCAGTCAACAAACCATCTTCGTCCTGCAGTTGCTCGCGAATCGCAATAGAAGCCAACAAACACTGCTTCGCCTCTCCTAGCGTTCCCAAGTCAAAATAAGCCCGCGCAATATTCGATTGTACCTTCGCCCGCAACTGCAAATAAAAAGCCTGCCCCTCCAAAAATTTAAACGCCTCCTTAAAACTATTCAAGGCATCGCTAAATCGTCCCTGTTGTAAATAGGTTTCTCCAATATTGTTGTACCCAACCACCAAACCATAAGGCGAATCCAATTCATGAAACAAAACCAATGTTTGTTGGTGATACTTTAAAGCATCCTCCACAGCACGCCTATTCAAACAAATATTCGCAATCGTATTCAAACAAGCCGCTTGCTCCTGTTTTTTTCCCAATTGTTCAAACAAACGAACCGCCTCCAACAAACGCTGCATAGCCTTCTCGTACTGATGTTGCAATTTATACATCACTCCCACATTCAACAACGCACGTCCTAGCTGGTCTTTATACCCAAATGCCGTTGCCACTTCCAATACCATATCATACTCCTTCTTCGCCTCCACAAACAAACCCTGCCTCGTATAAATCCCCCCCAGATTATTCTTGCAACGTAGCCAAAGCGCACGATCACTCAACTGATTCGCATAAAAAATAGCCTGCTGAAGATACTGTATCGCTGCATCGCATCGCTCTCTCTTCCACAAAAAAGTACTATAATCTTTATACAAATTCGTCCACAATTCATCCGAAATGCTCGCATCTCTAACCGCAATCGCCCTCAAAAAATAATCCTCCGCCAACTTATCCTCCTTCACCTCACACGCCCAATTTGCCAATAAATGTAATAGCTCAAACTCCATAAACCTATCTCCCCACGTTTTGCACATATTCAACGAAAACACTCCTTTTTCAATAGCCGTATGCGTAGATATAGAAAGTGCTTTCGTCAATTCAAAACGTATTTTTTCACGTACAGAAAGTTTAAGCGTTTTTTTTGACATAATATCTTATCTTTACTTTGATAGGTAAGGCTAGTACTTCATTCCTTATCTTTATAAAACTGTCCTATTAAGCCATGAACATAAGCACAACTGACAGATTTTATAGGGACAATGCCTTGTGCTTGCCCTAAGAGGCTGTCTTGATTTTACAATCAAGCTTAAAAAAAGCATCAAATACGATCTGTTTGAATGATGCGCTTTTGCTTAATTTCATGATTATTTATGGCGTGTCCCCAATTGTCCAATCCAAACATAGCAGGTTTGCAGGAGCAAAGCCTCGTGCTTGTACTTTTACAAGCAAACCTGCCATGTTGATGGTTCAATTGGGGTCGGGCTTTCGGCTAATAGTTGGCTACTACCAGCTAGTTCAGCATAATACTAGCAGTGTCTTCCGCTGTCAGCCCTGCTAGTACTTGCTTCACAAAGCTGCTACTACGCCAAGCTACCGCCTCTATCCCTCACGCGTCTCTTTTTCAATTATTTTCCCTAAAAATAAGATTAAAAATTATTCTTTTATAATATTTTCATTGTATTGAAATATCTAAGTAACTTGTTACTTATAAAATTACAAACTACTATGTCATCAATACGTATTTTAATTGTGGAAGACCACTTATTAATTGCAAAAGATATATCCATAAAATTACAAAATGCAGGATATGAAATCACTGACCTTGCTATTTCTGGTGAAGTAGCCCTTCAATCTATTCGCCTTAAAACACCCGACATAATCCTGATGGACATTGACTTAGATGGTGATTTAGATGGCGTAGACACCGTACGTGAAATTCAAAAAACACACCCCGCTATTCCTATTATATACCTCACCGATCACGACGATAAAAGAACCTTTAACCGAGCCAAATACACCAATCCCGCATCTTTTATACCCAAACCCTTCAACCTAAGAAGTATGTCCAATGCCATTGATTTGGCCCTGTTCAATGCCTCTCAACAACACAGTGCAGCACAAGCGCAGGCGGCTCTAAGCACCTCCTCTAGTGAATCCAACTCCAACCTCTACCTACTCGAAAACTGTATTTTTGTACGAGATCGCCAAACTTATCAAAAGGTAAAAATTAACGACATCCTATGGATAGAGGCTGCAGGCTCCTATACCAATATTATCACCACTCACAAAGTATTTAATGTTGCCGTCAGCTCCAATAAGTTTGAAGAGCGCATTCAACATCCACACTTACAACGTGTACACCGCACTTACATCGTAAATATAAATCATATAAAATCAATGGATAATGCGACGGTTCAAATGGAAATATCTAGTAGCTTGCTTAAATTTTCGATTAAACAAAAGTCAGGTATCATTCCCGTAGGTAATCATTATCGAAAAGAATTTTTCAAACGATTTTCCAGAATATAATTTTTAGTAACGGTTAAAAAATAAGTTCCTCATCTTTGAGAAAGAGATTTAGTCATAGAT
>JAHDCM010000151.1 GCA_020629895.1 Bacteroidota bacterium | reverse complement strand
AAAAAGAATAGCCAGACCAATAAATACATTTTTCATAGTCTATGATTTTGGATAAATAGTATCTTTTACTCGAACTTTGTATAGTTTGAGTAAAGAGAAAAAAAACCGCATAAGAAACATAAGCAGACACAAGTTGACCACTTAGTCCAAAAGTAAGCCACATATTCATTAATCACAGGTACAATTCGGTGTATTTGTTATCAACAAAAAACAATATCATTCATATAACACAATGATTATCAACAACAAAATTTATTTTTTGTAATTATTATTTCCCTTGCATTATGCATTACTATCTCCATATAATTTCTACTATTAAGCTATCATTTGTAAAAGGATTCAATGCTTAGTAGAGATTCAATGCTTAGTAAAGATGAAAAAATTATCTTTCAAAGAATAAATACGCTATCCCTCTTGTCTAAGCAAAGAGGAAAGAATAGATTGCCCAATCTAGCTGCCTCTTTGCTAACAATACTACGTTGAAAAGCCTCGCATCTGTTGGCTTGCTATAGGAAGTATGCCTACGTTTTTCGCCTTGTCTTGTTAGCAAATAGTCTAGCAATATTTGATCAATTTATTTTTTCATCTTTACTAAGCAAAGTGAAAAGCAGAGATAAGTCTATCTCTGCTTTACTAAATGTAATTACCTACTTTTTAACCATTTTACCTAAATAACATGAAGTATTTTATTTCTTCCCTCTTATTGCTTATTGGCATAATGATCTTCATTTCGGCATGTGAGAATACAGATGACCCATGTACCACTAGTACGTGGTATCAGGATGCGGACGGGGATGGACTTGGCAATCCAGATGAATCGCAAGAAGCTTGCGACCGGCCAACGGGCTATGTGTCGAATGCAGATGATACAGACGATACAGGAGGCGGTAGTACACCTAGTTTGCATGCGGCTTTTGCTGAATTTGACGCCGATAATTTTGAAATTTACTTAGATGGGGATGAAGTAGTGATTGAATCGAATGGCTTACCGAATCATACTTCCCCTTATTGGTCAAATACCACTACTCGTACTGCTACTGATCCAAGAGGGAATATCTTAACGACTCCTGCCGCTGATAGTAATCATCCTTTATTTGTCGCACCTACGGTAACAAGTTATGAAGATATGGCTCCTGGCAATATTGATGATTTTAATGGCTCCTATACCTTGCGTGTACCTGTCAATCCTGAGTTGGCTGCTAGTTCGTCTTCTACTGGTTTGGGACCAATTGGCATGGCGGTAAGTGGTTCTATGATTTATAACGATGAAGAGGGACCTAATGTACCTTTAGATGATGCGGTGGTTTCTTTAGATTATACAGCGGCACATACCGGCCCGCAAAGCTATCATTACCACTTAGAACCTAAAGCCTGGTCGGATGATGATGATAAACTAATTGGTATTATTTCAGATGGATTCTTTTTGTATGGTCGAAAGTGCAATGCTACGGGTACCTACCCTACCGATTTGGATGCTTCAGGTGGGCATACATCTGCTACTCAACACAATACAGTTGGGGAGTATCATTATCACATTCAGAATGAAACTTATCTTAATCAATATTATATCCTATTCCCAGGAGATTATCAAGGTACACCCAATGCGATTCAATAAGGTCATTTTTTACTTGTTGATATTATGTAATGTAGTGTTTGCCTGTACTTATTCCTCTAATCAACAATCTACTCAAGCAGGCGTTTCTATATCAACAGTATCAACAAGTTCTCCTACTAGTATTGTTACTGCCGATTCATTACTATTAAATCCTAATAAAGGGCTTATTTACTATCAAGGTAAGCCTTTTACAGGTACCTCTGTTTCCTATTTTAAAAATGGGCAACAGGCAAAACGCATTGATTATGTCAATGGTAAAAAACAGGGTTTTTATAAAAAGTGGTTTGTAGATGGTTTGCTAAGTTTTGAGAGTCAGTATGTGAATGGCAAACAGCATGGCTTGACTTCTACTTGGTGGTCGAATGGCAATTTGCGCTCTGAATCAAATTATGTGGCGGGCATACCTGATGGGGTACAGAAACAGTGGTATAAGAGTGGGGCAAAATTTAAGGTCATTCACTTATCACGCGGTAAGGAGGAAGGCTTACAACAGTCGTGGCGCGAAAATGGGAAATTGTATAATAATTATGAGGCTAAAAACGGACGTATTTTCGGCTTAAAAAGAGCAAATCTTTGTTATGAATTGGATAATGAGCAAATTAAAACCAAAGAGTAAAACTCTCCTACTATGTTTGTGTATTGGGTGGGCTGCTTGTAGTAATAGCACTGATAAAACGAGTCGAGTAGCAACCTTGCCCTATTATGGAGATGCTACATTCACTCCTTATTGGTTTGCTGCTGATAGTAGTGCTTTAACTACTTTTCATCGTATTTCGGACTTCGAATTAACCAATCAAGCGGGAGAAACAATTACAGCGCAAACCTTTGCGGATAAAATTTATATTACTGATTTTTTCTTTACTACTTGTCCTGGTATCTGTCCTCAAATGACGGCTAATATGGGGGTTTTACAAGATGAGTTTATGAATGATGAGGAGGTATTGTTACTTTCTCATTCGGTAACTCCTGAAAGGGATTCGGTGGCCGTGCTGAAAGATTATGCGAAAAATAAGGGGGTAATTTCGAAGAAGTGGCATTTAGTGACGGGTAAACAACAGGAAATTTATCGACTAGGACGTAAGGATTATTTTGTGGAGGAAGATTTGGGTTTAGAAAAAGAGGCGGATGATTTTTTGCATACAGAGAATTTTGTATTGATTGATAAAAATCGGCATATTCGAGGCATTTATAATGGCTTGAATAAAGCAGCGATTCAACAGTTGATTGCTGATATTTATAGTTTGAAGAAAGAGTGAAATACACAGGACACAAAGAGACACAGCTAAGGAGATGCATTTATTAGGGCAAGCACAGGGCATTGCCCCTAAATCAATAATAATTAGATGATTTAATTAACTACCAGCGACTCATCAAACAAATTTCTTATAATGCCATCGGCAAGTCCTAATTTAGGGACGACTACTTGGCGGATGCTTGTGTGTTCCATTGTAAACAAGAAAATATCAAGGGCAGGAACGATGACTTCTGCACGGTCGCGATTGAGGTCTTGTAGGCGAATACGGTCTTCGATACTAAGTGTAGCGAGCAGGTTACGTTCTTGCTTGAGGTAGTCGTACACAAGAGGCTGTCCTTTATGGTTGTAAGAACGTTTGAATACGCGGTTGATATTGCCTCCTGATCCGATGATACTAAGTGGGGTAAGTGGTGCCACATTCGTTTGCAACCAATCTTTTAGCTGCTCCCATTTTTCGGGTTTGACTTGATTTTTGAGTAGTCGAATGGTACCAATTTTGAAGGAACGACGCTCCACGATGCCAATTTTTCCGATGATAGACATTTCGGTACTTCCTCCCCCCACATCGACGTATAGGTGATAAAACCGATCATCAATCATGCGGGAGGCAGCGACATTATTGGCAAGAATTAGTTTTGCTTCTTCTTGTCCATCAATAATGCGAATGTCAATACCAGTACGTTCTTGTACGCTCTTCAATACCTCCTGTGAATTACTTGCTTCTCGAAGGGCGGAGGTTGCGCAAGCGCGAAAATCCTCTACTTCATAGACTTGCATAATGAGTCGAAAAGCATGTAAGGTATCACATAGTTTTTGTTTGAGTTCGGGACTAATCTGTCCTTTGGTAAAGGCATCCATCCCTAGACGTACAGGTACGCGATAGAGTTTTATTTTTTTGAGCCACTTATCACCTGTGGTTTCATTATATATCATGTCTGCTACTAGCAGTCGCACGGCATTGGAGCCGATGTCGATCCCTCCTAATCTCATATCGAATCTTTATATTCTTTCGCTTTAAAATAATCGTAGATAGCATCTTGCGCACGAATGGGTGAACGATCATCATTTTTGTAGATATTGCCATTGGGGTGATTGAGCCATCGTGCTTTTGTGTTGTCTTTTAATTGCATTAGCAAGATCATTTTAAGATCGTGTCTAATTTTTTTGTCGTAGATTGGGCAGGCCACTTCAATTCGACGGTGTAGGTTTCGCTCTAGTAAATCGGCAGAGGCGATATAACATTTTTCTTTTCCATTATTGGCAAAGTAGTAGATACGGGAATGTTCTAAAAACTTATCGACTATCGAAATAGCTTGTATATTGTCACTTACTCCTTTGATGCCTGGCACCAAACTACATATTCCTCGAATAATGAGCCATATAATCACTCCTGCTTGTGAGGCCTCATAAAATTTATTGATCATTTCCTCTTCATTAAGGCTATTCATCTTGGCAATGATAAAGGCTTTTTTTCCATTTTGGGCGTTTTCTATTTCTTTATCAATTTGCTTGATTAAGCCTAATTGCATTGTATGAGGCGATACTAATAAATGCTTATAGGTTTTGAGCATATTGGTTTCGATTTGCTCAAACACTTTGGAAATATCTTTGGTAATGCCTTTGTGTGTTGTAAGCAAGTGATCGTCACAATATAACTTTGCCGTAGACTCGTTAAAATTACCTGTTCCTACACTTGCATAGCGTACTGTTTGTGTTCCTTCTTTACGTTCTACTAGTAATAGCTTACTGTGAATTTTAATACCTGGTTGTCCGTGAATGACGCGTATTCCTGCATCTTGTAAAATCCCTGCCCATTTAATATTGGCAGACTCGTCAAAACGGGCCTGCAACTCAATTACGACAACGACCTCTTTCCCATTTTTGCGAGCATTTACGAGGGCATTGATGATATTAGAATGCTTGGCAAGTCGGTATAAGGTAGCTTTGATAGTTGTTACTTGTGGATCAATAGCTGCTTCCCGTAATAGGTCGATAAGGGGATTGAAAGAATGGTAGGGAAGATGGATCATTACATCCTGTTTCTTCAGTAAAGAAAATAGGCTTTTAACGGGATCAATGATATAATGCTTGACCGTTTTGTGTTTTTCAGGATATAAAGGACTCGGCCCTAACATCGGGAAGTTCATAAAGTCTTTGAAATTATGGTAGCGTCCTCCTGCAATAATATTATCTTCTTCTGAAAGTTTGAGTTTTTGAACGATAAAATTGAGCAATCCAACATCAATATTTTGATCGTAGATGAATCTTACGGGGTTTCCTAAACGTCGTCTTTTCACAGCAATTTCCACTAACTCTAAAAAGCTTTTAGATACATCATTGTCAAAGTCCATTTCAGCATCTTTAGTCACTTTGACCGTATAAGCCATGCATTGGTCATAACCACGTACATAGAAGAGGTCGTTTAAGCAATAGCGAATGACATTGTCTAAAAGAATGACGTAGGTTCGATTTTCTGAACGTTCAAATACAAAAAAGCGAGAAAGCCGATCGCTTGGCATTTCTAATAATGCGTATTTTCGATCACTTGGATTTCCTTTTTTACTCATGACTACCCCTAAGTAAATGTATCCATCTCTCAATTGTGGAAAATCTTCCATTTCACTAATCATCAGCGGTACGATGTAGGGGCGAACTTTTTGGTGAAAATATTCTCGTACTTTTTTGCCTTGTTTAGGGGTGAGTTCTGCTTCGTTGACAATGAAAATATTGTGGTTGGCTAATTCTCCTTTTATTTCTTGGAATATGCTTTCAAATCGTTCTTGTTGGTGAACAACGGTACTATGAATTTGCTTTAATATTTTTCTAGGATTGAAATCAAGCGAGACTTTTGCCTTTTTGTAAAAGTCAACAATACGTCTGAGTGAAGCGACTCTTACCCGAAAGAACTCATCTTGATTGCTAGAAAAAATTGCCAAAAAACGGATGCGCATAAGCAATGGAACGCGCGAATCTGCTGCTTCTTGCAACACGCGTTCATTAAAAGATAGCCAGCTCATCTCTCGATTAATGTATTTATTTCTTTTTTTCTTTGCCACAGCTTACAATGAATGAGTGAATGAATGGGTGAATGAATGAGTGAAATCATTATACGTGATGATTTATACAGCTACTTAAAGTAACTTGGGAAACATATAAAAAACAAGTTTCGATTCTACATTCAGGAATTCGCCCCATTCATCTGTATCGAATTGAATACAGACCGTTCCGCAAGTAGGGACATTGTCAAAATAATGCTCGGGGCTGAAACGATTTGCTAATGCGGTAAAGGTTTCGTTATGTCCAAAAATCATCACTTCATTTATTTCACCTGACAAATTAGATAAGGTATGTAAGATGTTTCTACCTGCTTCATCAAAGGTATAAAAAAGTGCGTTAATCTCTATATCGGTCAGCGGATAACCCATTTCGTGGCATATTATTCTCGCGGTACTTAAAGCACGATTAGCAGGACTACTAATTACCAATTGGGGCAGAATCTTTTTTTGATGTAGGTATTGTCCTATACGCGGTGCATCGCGTTTGCCCCGTTTATTGAGTGGTCGTTCTTGATCGGTCAAGGTCATATCTTCCCAACTAGATTTTGCATGTCGAATAAGGTATAATGTTTTCATAGTTGCGGATTCAAAAATAATTTACAATATTGAGAGGCTGTCTTGATTTTACAATCAGGCTTAGAAAAAGCATCTTTACTAATTATATCTTTTTGGAGGCACGTAGCCCTGCTATGTCCCTCAAAAAAGCCTACATTAGAATCAATAATCTGACTTTTTCAGCTCCAATTCTAAAATCAAGGCAGCCTCTGGCAAAAATTCATCACCATCAAAATAATTACTATGAGTAAAAAATACGATTTACTTGCTATTCCTACCACACCTCCCGAAGGTTATAGTAAGAAAAAAACAAGAGCAAAGACAAAAGAGTTGACAAAAGAACTCGATGAACTCCAAAATTTAATGTATGCCGAAGGCAAACATAGCATTTTAGTTGTACTACAAGGAATGGATGCTAGTGGAAAAGGAGGTGCCACTAAAAAGGTATTTCGATATGTCAATCCATTGGGTGTACATGTACACTCCTTCAAGAAACCTACCAAAGAAGAGATGGCACATGAATTTTTGTGGCGCGTACACAAACATGCTCCTCAAAAAGGGATGATCCAAATTTTTGACCGTTCTCATTACGAAGATGTTTTGATTACCCGCGTTGAAGGCTGGGTAGATGACGAAACGGCTGCTGAAAAATTTCAACATATTAATGCTTTTGAGCGATTATTAAAGCACAATGGCACCACTATTTTGAAGTTTTACCTCCATGTTTCAGAGGCAGAACAACGTCGTCGTTTTTATGAACGTGTAATGCTTCCTGAAAAAAGATGGAAATATGGCCCTGAAGATTTAGAAAAAGCGACACAATGGCCTGCATATCGACGCATGTATGAAGAGGCTTTTGAACACTGTAGTGAAGTATTTCCTTGGATCATTGTTCCTACTGATGAAAATTGGTATAAGGAATATGTCATTTCTAAAACGGTTGTAGAAACGATGCGCAGTTTTAACATGCAATACCCAAAGGGCGAGATAGACATAGATTCTGCTGAGGTTCAAGCATTAATAAAAGCCATAGAAAGTGAAAACAATGCTTAGAAAGCTTGACTATATTGTCATATAGTAGTCAACAAAAAAATATAGTCCTTTTTTCGCGCTTTTCAGTATGATAATTGATCTACTACTTACTGGTTAGATATGATTAGTGCAAGAGATAAGGGGTGGCGGCATTTCTAAATGCCACATTTTCAAATGTACGTCATTCCTTTCTATCCTCTCAGCTTCTAACAACCTATGTACAAATGTAAAAGTGCCATTAATTAAAGGCTTTATGGAGTAAAATTAGGTAGCTGTCATTTAATAGCTGTTTTCTATTAAAACAAATGGTTATTTTTATGTCAGCTACTTTTCTTTTTTTGGCAAGCACTTGCCTACTTCTATGATAATTAGTATCTTATGATTAAGCACTTTTACCTCATCTTCCCTATTTTACTACTAAGAGGCTGTCTTGATTTTACAATCAGGCTTAGAAAAAGCATCTTTTTCACCCTAATTATGTCTTTTTTTCGCCCCGTAGCTCTGCTACGCGTCTCAAAAAAGCCTTCATTAGGTCAAAAAATCTGGCTTTTCCAGCTCCAATTCTAAAATCAAGACAGCCTCTAAATGGTAATAGGTGAT
>JAHDCM010000150.1:2233-8121 GCA_020629895.1 Bacteroidota bacterium | reverse complement strand
TCCATAAACTATACTACGCAACCAATAACTACGGACAATTCTTCCAATTAAGGGAAAACCTATCCCCCTATCTATTAGAAGTAGAACAAGTCATTCTAAATAATATTCCGCACCTGCTAAAAGGAGATATCAAAACAACAACCCAATATACCTGCGAACAAGTATTTAGACAATTACAAAAACCAACACTAGTATCGAGCCAAAGTTTCTATATCCACTCGCTCAACGGATTTCCTCAAATGCATATCTCCTACATACTCGAAACCATTGGCTTAGATGGCATCCTAAAATTAATGGAGGGGAAACGAGATCGTAGCTGCGAATGGATCGAATGTCTTGCCTATAAAGCCAATGCAGAAGCAGATGTAAAATTATTTGTCGGTCATATACCTGGCCGCTTATCTTATCGACAACGTGGCGAAGCTCGTACTTTCCACACCTCTCCCTTTACACTCATCTTCAAACCGCTAGGAGAAGAATCAACCATCGCCGAAATGCCACTCATTGATTACCAAGCCTGGCAAGAAAATGCCGATGACCTCTACTTTCCCGATCGACTGTTTACCCAATGGTTCACCAACACCAGCCGATAAGCATTCCATTTAAAAAATACTAGTATTTAAACACATCCTCGATGTCGTTGAATTAATAAAAATACAGATAAGACTATAACTAACATAATATTACTGAATCCCATCTCCTGAATCCTTAAATGACTTATGGCGTATCCTTCATAGGGCTTTCAGAACTGGAGGAACACTGTCATTCCTCTTCCCTCAATCCTTCAGTCCTCCAGTTCTTCAATCCCTACTTCAGGTCGGGCTATCCGCTTGTAGTTGCCTCATAGAAAAAGTGTTCGGCTTTACGCCTAGCAGTGTCTTCCGCTGTCAGCCCTGCTAGTCGTAGCCTCACTACTTTTCTATTTCATCAAGCTACCACTACTATCCCTTACGCTTCTTAATCCCACATTTTTACTATTTTTGCTGTCTAATTCCACACGAGTACATGCAGCATGAAAAAAAACAAACGCAAACAAAAACAAGCAAAACAGCAAATAGCCAATAAAGCATCCGCTAAAAAGTCTAAAAAAACAGGCTCGAAGAATAGCTTTTGGAAACAACACCAGCTTCCGCTATTAAGTATATTTCTACTAGCTGTTGGGCTTTATATCTACTCTACTGGTTTCGATTATGCCCTCGACGATCACCTCTATATCACAGGAAACCAATTTACCCAAAAAGGAATCGCAGGCATTCCCGATATTTTCAAACACGAAAGTTTAGTAGGCTTTTTTGGACAACAAAAAGATTTACTAGTTGGTGGACGTTACCGCCCACTGGCTATTGCAAGTTATGCATTAGGCTATCAATTCACAAATGGAGACAGCCCTGGTCTCATGCACTTTTTCAACATTTTACTCTACGGCTTAACGGGTATTTTATTATACCGAATATTATACCGCTTCTTCCCACCTCCCGAAAACCGAAAATGGTACCTCAGCATCCCCTTTATGGCCGCTGCAATCTACATCGCACATCCCCTTCATGTTGAAGTCATCGCCAATATCAAGGGCCGAGTCGAAATCATGGCATTACTCTTCGCCTTATCAACTCTCTACCTATCTGTCAAGTATGTAGACACACAAAAAAAGAGCTATTTGATCGGTACTTTTCTTGCCTTTTTCTTAGCCCTCATGACCAAAGAAAGTCCCATCACTTTCCTAGCAATATTACCACTTAGCCTTTACTTTTTTACCCAAGCAAAAAGCCAAGATTATCTACTCACACTGGCTCCTTTACTAGGTGCAACAGCCATTTATTTTGTCATTCGATATATGGTATTGGGCTACTTTATCAGTAGTGGAGTAACAGTAACTGAACTATTAAATGACCCTTTTGTCCAAGCGACATTTGCCGAAAAATATGCCACCATCTTTTACACATTAGGGCTATACATCAAGCTATTGTTTTTCCCACTAACACTTACCCACGACTATTACCCCAAACAACTCCCCATTATCGGATGGAGCGATTTTAGAGCCATTCTATCCTTTTTATTATATATCGGAATCGGTTTAGGAGCCTTATATGGAATCTATAAAAAACATATTGTAGGCTATGGTTTGGCCTTTTACCTCATCACCTTCTCTATTGTTTCCAATGTATTCGTACCCATTGGTACCTTCATGAATGAACGTTTTCTATACATCCCCTCTATTGGCTTTGCAATCATCTTAGCATACATCATCAGCGACTGGATACCTAATTTACTCAAAAAAAGACCTGCTACACAAGTGACCCAAGTACTTTTGGGCATTATTTTGGTAGCTTTTTCACTACGCACCTTAGCGCGTGTACCTGCTTGGGAAAGCAACGAGACCCTGTTCTTAACAGATGTCGAAACTTCCACTAATAGCTCCAAAGCAAATACATCCGCTGGAGGGATCTTACTTGAGATGGCTGCAAGAGAAAGCAATGAAACAACCCGCAAAAACATGCAAAAAGAGGCAATTGAGTACCTAAACAAAGCACTCAAAATTCATCCTAATAATACCAATGCGCTACTCTTAATTGCTGGTGGGCATTACGACCTCAATCAAAATCTGGATAAGGCATTGCCCAATTACCTACGCCTGCTCAAAGGCAATAAAAACCGAGAGGATGTACATAACGTCTTACGTACTATTGCCGATGTAGAAGAAGACAAACAAAATGTAGATAAACTGATCCGCTTTTTTGAAGAAGAAGTACTTCCACTAAATCCGGACACATATAGCCCTTATAAAGCAGTAGGGGCTTTATATGGGAAGCACAAACAAAATCCACAAAAAGCAATTGAGTATTTATCACAAGCAGTGACCAAACCCGATGCAAAAATGGACGCTTATCAAGGACTAGGAATTGCGTATAGCATGACCAAACAATTTGAAAAAGCAATCCAAGCCAATGAGGAAGCACTTAAATTGGCTCCTGACAATCCAAGTAAAGGGACGATTTACCTTAACCTAAGCTTAACCCATCGAGAAATGGGCAATACAACCAAAGCAGATAAGTATTTGGAGCAAGCAAAAATCTATAACCCCAGATACCAACAACCAAATAATCAGTAATTCATTATTAAGCAGCATGTTCAATAATAAGAAAGTCGTGGTGGTCATGCCTGCCTACAACGCAGCCAAAACCCTAGAAATCACCTACAAAGAAATTCCCCTCGACATTGTAGACGAGGTCGTCTTGGTAGATGACGCGAGTAGTGACAATACCCTAGAAGTAGCTAAACAACTAGGAATCAAACACCTCATTCGACACGATAAAAATAAAGGCTATGGTGGAAATCAAAAATCCTGTTATGCAAAAGCCCTAGAACTAGGAGCCGATATTGTCATTATGGTACATCCCGATTATCAATACACACCTAAGCTTATACACGCGATAACAAGTATCATTGCCAACGACCTATACCCCGTTGTACTAGCATCTCGCATACTTGGAAAAGGAGCCTTAAAAGGAGGAATGCCTATCTATAAATATATTGCCAATCGGCTACTTACCTTCACCCAAAACATACTAATCAATCAAAAACTATCCGAGTATCATACTGGCTATCGGGCCTTTTCGAAAGAAGTACTCGAAACACTCTGCTTCGACTATAACTCCGACGATTTTATTTTCGATAACCAAATGCTTTCTCAAATTTTTTATGCAGGTTTCGAAATTGGCGAAGTCACTTGTCCCACCAAATACTTCGATGATGCCTCTTCTATCAATCTAAAACGAAGCAGTATTTATGGCTTAGGAGTTCTAAAAGTCTCTTTCATGCACTTTTTACAACGCATGGGTTTAGCCAAATTCAAATTGTACGAAACCAATAAATAAAACAAGCATGATAGGTATTGATCAAACACATGCTTGTACCTACTGCCAAGCAATAGGTAGCAAAATAATGTATCCTTTACAAGATACACAGGGCGACCAGTACCTCCTCCATCAATGTGGGCAATGTCGGGCAGTTTTTTTAGGGCCTCCTCCTTCTGCTGCACAATTAGCTGCCGCCTACAATGACGATTATTATGGAGAACAAGAAGACAAATTCGAATCGTGGATAGAAAAAGTGCTTGATTTTTTTCGAAGAAAACGCGCCAAAGCGATTACCAAACACCTCTCACCCCAAGCCAAAGTACTAGATATTGGCTGTGGAAATGGTCGCTTCTTACAATACATGCAACAAACAGGAAATATCCAAGCCTATGGTATCGAACTACCCGGAAAAGCCGCACAAAGAGCCGCACAAATTGAAGGGATACACCTCAAAGAAGGCGTACTAGAAAAAGGAGATTTTGAAGCCAATTTTTTCGATGCTATTACCCTCGTTCACGTTTTCGAACACCTCGCAAACCCACAAGAAACCCTCGATATCATACAACATATTGTCAAGCCTGGTGGTATTGTCGCCATCTATCTACCCAATATAGATAGTTTTCAAAGCCGTTTCTTCAAAGGAAAATGGCTACATGCAGACCCTCCCCGTCACCTCTTTTTTTTCGAACCTCAAGACCTCAAACGAGAAATGAAACGCCTAGGCTTTCAAACCATTCAAGAAAGTTATTTCAACCCTGAATACAATCCTTATGGTATGCAGCAAAGTCTGCTAAATATGCTATTTCCACAAAAACGAGAATTACTATACGAACACTTAAAAGGAAATACAACCTATACTAAAGACTACTCTACTACTAATTTATTCTTACAAAAACTATTCTGCCAAGTCACTTATCCTCTGTTTATAGTATCAGACTTGATTGAGTCGGGATTGGGACGAGGGGCCACATTTTGTTTTGTTTTTAAGAAAAATTGGTAAGTATTTTGCTATATTTAATACCAAATAACAAACGTTAGTCCAACAAATGCGTCCAATCTTTACAAGCAATTGAATGATCAGTAAATAAATACCTTATGTGGAGATTCTTAAAATTTCTGCCCCTTCTCGTTTTAAAATTAGCTGGTATTTGGTGGCTAATTGGCTATTATTATGCGTGGTTCTCTACCAAAAAAGCCCACAAAAAACTCCTAGAGCGCAAACATCTCAACGATATTCCTATTCAAAACATTGAACTACAAACAACTGATCGTGTTGCGCTTTCTGCGTGGTATGTACCTGCCAAAAGTGATAAAGCAGTGATTATTTTAAGTGGACGCGGCGAAAATCGCCAACATTCTGTTGATCGTGCCGAATACTATTTGAATAAAGGTTACTCTGTATTTTTACCCGACTTGCGCGGCACTGGCAAAAGTGGTGGTCCTAATACCTCCTTCGGTTGGCACGAACGCAAAGACCTCATCGCTTGCCACCAATTTTTGAAGGAAAAAAATTATACACACATCGCAGCACATGGTTATTCACTAGGAGCAGCGACCATTAGTTATTCCCTCAAAAAAATCCCGAACTTCCATTTCATTGTACTAGAGTCTTGTTATAGTAGCCTCTGCAAAACGGTTCGCAACCAAATGGATGCTCACTCCCTACCCGAAGCACTCGCCTACCCGATGAAGTATTTTACAGAGAAAATTACCGGCCTCAAAATCAAAATCCTAGTTCCCGAAGAGTTTATCAAACACGCCAAAGTGCCTACCCTTATCATGGCAGGTGACAAAGAAAACATGGTCACTAAACAAGATACACTCGCCTTATACCAAAACTGTAAAGAAGCTCCAATCTCTACCCTTCATTTGTTTAGTGGAGCCAGACACGAAAACTTCCTAGCCTCTCATCCCAAAGAGTATGTCCACCTAATGAACAACTTTTTGCAAGATGTAGAAAATCATTATTACTATGCACAACCCTATACACAACAAGTATGGAGTGTTTGGGATAATATTAAAGCAAAGTTT
>JAHDCM010000150.1:0-2133 GCA_020629895.1 Bacteroidota bacterium | reverse complement strand
CTCAATCCAGTTGTTCATTCAGAGGTAAGCCTTGCCAAAATTGGATTCCAAAACTTCAGCCAATACTACGACAAAGTGTACATTCAAGAAGATGGCTCCTTTCGCATCGAAGGATATACTACCGATCCTGGCATATTCTCATTAAGTATCCGTTATAAAGGAAAAAGAGGCAATGTCCTATTATTGATTGATAAAGGAAGTCATCTCAAAGTACGTTTAGACCAACACCATGACGAACTGCCTTGTTATGAAGTAGAAGGCGATGCCCAAAATGTACAACTAAAAGAATGGCTCGATTATCAAATGCAGCACCCTTCTGATTATCAATATACCATCAATTATGTAGATACTGTCTCCAATCCTTTTATTGGTATGGTTGCTGTTAGTTCCCTTCCTAAAAATTCCAAATACTTCGACCATTATATCCAACAAAATGAACGCCTCAACCAGCAGCATCCACACAATGCAAGTACAAAAGAATTTAATCAATTTGTACAAATGCACAAAGGACTCGTCAACACACAGATTGGTAAAATAGCTCCGTCCATTAAAGGAGCAACCCCACAAGGAGATACCATCTCACTAGACAGCTTTAAAGGGAAATATGTACTCATTAACTTCTGGGCTTCTTGGTGCCGTCCCTGTCGAAGAGAAAATCCTCTTCTAGTCAAAACATACCACGCCTATAAAGATCATGGATTTGAGATATTTAGTGTTTCACTCGATAGAAATCTAGAAAAATGGACTGGAGGAATCGAAGCAGATAGTCTTGCTTGGAAAGGACAAATTTGTGATTTCGAACGCTGGCAATCACCCGTTCTTCAAGAATACGGCGTTAAAAGCATTCCATACAATGTACTAATTGACCCTAATGGAAAAATTATTGCCAAACACCTACGTGGCATCAAATTAGACAACAAACTAAAAGAGGTTTTCGACATCATAGAAACTAGTCCCTCCCAACACTAATTTTATTATCTTTGTATGGAGAATCGTCAAATACGACTATTCACCCTTTTATCGTTCAAAAAACGCAAATATGAATTTCAAGATAACAACTCGTCACCTCCTTTTATTACTACTCATCATTGGAGCTAATAGCTACACCACCCAAGCACAAGACACCGAAGAAGAAACAAGCAACTTTGTTATTGAAGGGAAAGCCCTTAATGTCAAACCTGGCACCGAAATTTTCCTCCAGCGTATTGATCTTGGCAAAATGCTCAATATCGTTGCCGAAGCTCCCGTACAAGAAGATGGTACTTTTCGCCTAGAAGGAAACATACCCGAAAAAGCCATCTGCAACCTACGCTATCCCCTCTATCGCGGCAGCATGGTACTCATTATTGAAGACCAAAGTAAATTAAACGTCTCTTTCGATGCCGATGACAAAACAGCTTTTAAGGTATCAGGAAGCTCCGAAAGTGAGCAAGTCAAAACCTTTGTCGATAAACTCATGGCACGCGAATACGATAAAGCAGCTATCATGGCTTATGCCGATACGGTCAGTAGTCCTTTTGTAGGCTATGTCGTTACCAATACCATGAAAATGAACCCTGACAACTTCCAAGTTTTTGAGAAGCAAGTCAACCGAATGCAAGCGCAAGCACCCGAAAATACCCTCACCAAACGGTACACTGGTTTTGTCAGCAAAAACAAAGGAATGATGGCCACCAAAATTGGAGTAGTTCCACCCAACATTGCTGAAAAAAACCCCGAAGGAGATACCATCTCACTCGACTCATACCGCGGCAAATATGTACTCGTTGATTTTTGGGCTTCTTGGTGTAAACCCTGTCGAAGAGACAATCCAAATATCGTAAATGCCTACAAAAAATATAAAGACAAAGGCCTTGAAATTTACAGCATTTCAATGGATAAAATGCCCGAAAGATGGACTGATGCCATTGAAAAAGATGGACTTATTTGGGAAGGACATGTAAGCGACTTAGGCGGTTGGAATAGTAAACCTGCCACCAAATGGAATGTTAAAAGTATCCCCGCCAACTTCTTACTTGACCCCGAAGGTAAGGTCATTGCCAAAAAATTACGAGGTGATTCCCTCAACACGACTCTCGAAAAAATCTTTGGAAAAATAGAAACCGAAGATATAGATAAGCCCGTCAAATCTAA
>JAHDCM010000149.1 GCA_020629895.1 Bacteroidota bacterium | reverse complement strand
TTCACTCATTCACTCATTCACTCATTCACTCATTCACTCATTAATTTACTAAGGTATGTACAAAGTTGGATGTTCCAAAGTAGACATTACAGGATATGTGTATAATAAAGCCATGATGGGTTATGCCGTACCATTTCATGTGGTAAAGGGGGTAGAGACCCCCATTTATGTACGCGCTATTGTTATTCAAGACATTAAAACGAATACAAAAATGGTGATGGTAAATGCTGAAATATGCTTTTACTCTATCGCCTTACAAGATGCCATTATCAAGAAACTACAAGCAACATATCCCGACTTAGGCTACACGCATGACAATGTTATGCTTACTGCCCAGCATACACATAGCGCGCCAGGTGGACATTCACACTACATGCTATACAATTTAGCGATTCCTGGATTTCAGCCCAAAGTATTTGAAAACTATCTAAATGGCACCGTTGAAGCCATTGTAACAGCCAGCCAAAACCTCGAAGAAGCCACTATTTCTTATATCGAAGGGGCATTTGCTCCTCAAATCAAAGTGGCCTATAATCGCTCTATGGCTGCTTATAATGCCAACCCAGAAGTAACACCCAAAGTACTAAAAAAAGACCATCACCTTGCTATTGATCGCACTATGAAACTCCTGCGTTTTGACCGCCCTGATGGCAGTCCTATCGCCTCGTGGAATTGGTTTGGTGTGCATACCACAAGTGTAAATAATGACTATAACAAAATCTGCTCTGACAATAAAGGCTATGCTGCCTATTATATGGAAAAGGAGGTATGTACACAATCGGGAAATCCAGACTTTATTGCGGTCTTTGCACAAGATACAGCGGGTGATGTTTCGCCCAATTATCAATGGAATAATAAAAATGGCTTTTCACGCGGCAAATACGAGGAAGATGATTATAAAAGTGCCAGATACACTGGAAAATTGCAGTATAAAAAAGCAATGGAATTGTTTAAGAAAGCTCCTAAAGGCAGTCCTATTAAGGGCAAGATTGATGGAGAGCATTTCTTTGTAGATATGTCGGCTGTTGAAGTAGATGTAGAATTTACGAATGGCAAAAAGGGACTTCATACCTCGCCACCTGCTACTGGTGCTAGTTTATTTACAGGTGCCTCTGATCGTCCTCCTGCGCCTGCTGTCCCTAATTTTTTTATAGGAATTGCCACCAAAACCGCTTCTAATATCGTAGAAATTTATGAAAAATCGGTTTTCAAACTATTTTCTAACCGTAAAGAACGCGAAGAAGTCAATAAAAAGTACAAAGGTCATTATCCTAAACGAATTGTGTTAGAAACGGGGCGAGGAAAGATACTTGGAACCTACAAAATCAAAGACTTAATTGTGCCTGGTGCAGCTGACCCTACTGTAAAACGCTTAAAAGCTGTTGGAAAAAATGGCTATGCGCGCCGTACTCCTTGGATGCCCAATATTATTCCACTTCAAATTTGTATTCTTGGTTCTATTGCTTTGGTAGGAATGCCTGCCGAAATTACAACGATTGCTGGTCAAAGAATGCGTAAGAGTTTACTGAAGATATTAAAACATAGAGGTGTACAAAAAATTATGTTAGCTGCATATTGTAATGGATATAGTGGCTATATCACTACTCCCGAAGAGTATGATGTGCAAATGTATGAAGGCGGACATACCATTTATGGGCGTTATACCCTTGCCGCTTACCAAACCAAATTAAAAGAACTAGCCATTCAACTGTTGAAAAAGCCTGCTGATCGCCAACTATCTAAAAATATAAAGCCCGATATTTTTAAGAAGGAGGAAATTTGGTATGGTGAAGATTAATTCCAATACATTTTTTTTACTATTTTGTGTGCGATTCTAATCCCAACACCTACAAACTACTATTATGCATTTTTTGAATCGCACTTTCTATCTCACAGTATTTATTTTTGTAGGTCTCCTATTTTGTCTATCTTCTCATTCTTTACAAGCACAATCGCTTACGAAGCAGTGGACCAATTCCGATACAAATGAGTCGTGGTATTTTGCTGATAATTCGATGGGGAAGCGATTCAGGTATATCAAAGATACCATTCGCATCTCTGGCGAATGGCAGCAAAAGGGCAATTTAATTACCTTGTCTTATGTATTTAATGGAGATACCATTGGAAAAAATCCACCTCCTCCGCCACCTCCCCCACCACCACCTTTACCTTTAGACTCACTGGCATCCGATAGTATGCAACAAGCGGCTCCCCCGCCACCGCCATCATCTAAGCCCAAAGTAACCTTTCCTTTACCCCAACAACTAACGGTTAGTAATTTTACAGATAATACCTTGACGCTTCTTGGCGATGGGAAACAATTCCAATTTAAATATGCTGATACGCGAAATCCCATTGTTAAGTTTTTTGACAACCGCTATGCCAGAGGCGTATTGGGCATGTTGGTTTTATTGTTTTTCACCTTTCTTTGTAGCACCAATAAAAGGGCCATTAACTGGACACTTGTCATAAAAGGGGTCTTATTACAGTTAGTTTTTGCCATTCTCATTCTCAAAGTAGAGATTGTTTATAATTTCTTTCAATTCATCTCCCGATTCTTTGTCAAAGTGCTAGAATTTACCAAAGTAGGTTCCGACTTTATTTTTGGTAATCTAATGAACGTAAACGAAACCTTTGGCTATATCTTCGCAGTACAAGTATTGCCTACGGTTATCTTCTTTTCAGCATTAACCTCTGCACTTTACTATTTGGGAATTTTACAAAAAATAGTCTATGGATTTGCATGGATAATGAGTAAGTTAATGAAACTATCAGGTGCGGAAAGCTTGGCTGCTGCTGCTAATATTTTTATTGGGCAAACAGAAGCACCGCTTACTGTTAAGCCTTACTTAGAAAAAATGACCCGTTCTGAAATGATGTGTCTAATGACAGGAGGTATGGCTACCATTGCAGGAGGTGTATTTGCAGCATTTGTTGGTATGTTAGGTGGTGCTGATCAAGAAATGCAACTACTGTTTGCTACTCACTTATTGTCGGCATCTATTATGTCGGCTCCAGCAGCAATTGTAGCAGCGAAGATATTGGTTCCTGAAACAAATTATGACGGTCTAAACACAGACTTAAATATTGCTAATCAAAGTGTGGGAAGCAATTTATTAGATGCGGTTTCTAATGGAACTATCGAGGGCTTGAAACTAGCAGTCAATGTAGGTGCCATGCTACTTGCCTTCTACGCGCTGATTGCAATGGTCGATTCTATTTTATTCGATATCATTGGTTATTACACTGGTATTAATGAGTGGGTTGTGGAAGCATCGAATGGTCGTTATAAAGGATTTACTTTAGCTTCCATATTTGGAACTGTATTTGCTCCTATAGCTTGGTTGATAGGTGTCCCAATGATAGATATTTCCAATGTAGGTGAACTTTTGGGACAAAAAACCCTTATAAATGAGTTTGTGGCCTATACCAATATGGGTATTATGAAAGATGGATTTATATTGATGGAAGAAAAGTCGCTGCTTATTGCGACTTACGCTTTATGTGGATTTTCTAACTTTGCTTCTATTGGTATTCAAATTGGGGGAATAGGTACCTTAGCCCCAGGAAGACGAAAAGTACTCGCAGAATATGGCATCCTTGCTTTAATTGGAGGAACAGTTGCTTGTTTCCTTACAGCTACCATAGCAGGAATGCTTATTGGATAAACTAAAAAAATCAACAACAGATGTCACTTCAAGAACAACTCGAAGAAGCAGTAAAAAAATCAAAACAGTTAACCAAACGTCCTTCTAATGATGTTTTATTGAAACTGTATAGCTTCTATAAACAAGCTACTCAAGGCGATGTATCTGGCAAACGCCCTGGTATGTTTGATATGGTAAAACGGGCCAAGTATGATGCTTGGACTAAATTAAAGGGTACTGACAAAGATGCTGCTGCCCAAAAGTATATTGATTTGATAGATCAACTGCAAGCTAAAGAAAGCTAAAAGAGAGATCGTGGTCTCATAACAGCGATCTCACCTCCCCTCTAACCTAATAAGCTTTTTTAATCAGCCATTTATTACCAACTATGCTACTTATCGCGGATAGTGGTTCGACCAAAACAACTTGGCTTCTAGTAAATTCCTCTTCTCGAGAAGAGTGGCAAACAGAAGGATTAAATCCTGTATCTCTGTCTCCAGAATCTATGATTCGCATCATCGCTAGTAATCAACGTTTAAATGGTATTGCTAATGATGTACAGACTCTCTATTTTTATGGCGCAGGCTGTAATGGAAAATCACGCTGTATTACCGTAGCCAGCGTTCTACAAATGCATTTTATGAATGCGACTATACGTGTAGATAGCGATTTAAAAGGAGCTGTACTTGCTGTAACAGGAAATCAAAAAGGCATTATTGGGATTCTTGGAACAGGTTCTAATGCCTGTTATTGGGATGGGAATAATATCATTCAATATACACCTGCTTTGGGGTATATATTAGGAGATGAAGGTAGTGGTTCTAAGTTAGGGATTCATCTTATTCGCAACTTTTTATACCGCAAACTTCCCATTTCTTTACAAGCAGATATGCAAATGACCTATCAATTAGATAAGGATATGGTTATCGACCAAGTGTATCAACAAGAACAAGCAAAATCATACCTTGCCTCTTTTACTCCATTTATTGTCAAACACAAAGACCATCCTTTTATCAAAAATATGGTACGACAACATTTCGAGTCTTTTATTGATAACCATATTGCAGCCTATATACAACAATATCCACAAACCCCCGTTCACTTTGTAGGTTCTGTTGCCTATTTCCTTGAAGAGGTACTTTCTGAGTTACTGCAAAAAAAGGGAATTTTAGTGGGGAACATATTACGTAATCCAACTGCTGCACTTGCTGATTATATTATCGCCAAAGAAAAAGAATGAATAGCCGTTTATCTCCTACCCTCCTTTTATCTATCTTCCTTTGTTTTCTTTTCTTCACTGCATGTATCAAACGCGAAAGAGGCTGTATTGATAAAACAGCACTTAATTTCAATCCTGATGCATTTATTAGCGATAGTTCATGTGTTTATGAATTTGATACTCCTGGAAGTTATCTTTTCAATCGAGTAGGCACATCTTCAGTTACCTATGCCGACATTACTGTTCAACAAGCCCTCATATATGATTATACAGATCACATTCAGCAATTTGGCCAACAGGTAATTACTGATTCTACAACTTTAGCCTCCTTATATCAATATTATCAAGAACCTGCACCTATTTTAGATATACGTTTACAGACTACACCTTATAGCCTAAGTGAATCAACCTACTTTCGTATAGATGAAGATGCGAACAGTTTGGAAGATGATCTAAGCTCGTTCTATAATGCCGATTCTATTATAATAGCCTCTTTAGATACCATTTATGCAAATAGTTTACTACCTAGTAAACAAGGCACTCCTGCGGTTTATATGAGTCAAAATAAAATCAATCTAAGTACTTATATTCCATTAACATTACTTGGAGGAGTTATATTTAATGAAGCAGTTAATATCTTGGAAAGTATCGAATCTTATAGCAGTTCGACAGTTGTATCAAATAGCAACTACACACCTCAAGAACATGCTTGGGATCGCTGTTTCGCCTATTATGGTGCCGCTATTAACCTTGCCGACTATCCTAGCTCACAAATTGCACAAGGCATTCCTTACCAAGACTTTAATAATAGTGGAGCTATCGAATTAGACCAAGAATTTAATTTCCACTTTGTCCAAAGTTTTGCAGCTCGCGATGTGGTCAATGAATCATTGGGTATATCTGGATTTAACCACCAGCTATTCCAAGCCTTTTTAGAAGGTAGAACTGCTATTTCATCAAAGAAAGATACCCTCGTATTTTTTCGTGATTCGTTGCTACATCATTGGGAGGGGGCCATTGCAGCAACTGTTATTCACCACCTCAAGCAAGTACAATTAGAGATGCAACAGCTTGGAAGTAATAATGCAAACTTAGAACAACTTGGGCATCAATGGGCAGCGATGCTATGTTATTTACGTATGATTGGTTATTTATCGCAACCAAGACTTCAAACAAACCTTAATGATTTATTAGATATAGTTGGTCAATCACCTGTCAGCAGTTCTGCAAGTAGTGCAAGCAATGTCGAATATCGCCAACAACTTGATCTTTTAGTTAGTATTCTTCAAGAACAATATCAATTTAGTAGCGCGCAAATAGACGGATGGTAGGTTGTTCATATCAACAAAAAGTACTAATTTAGCCACGTTTTGGTAAATTAATACTTCATTAACTCGTTTAATTTACCTTATTCACCCGTTTCCTGTTATACACAAGTACTATTTCATGTATCGAATTATTCTCAGCCTTTTATTTATTTGCTTGGGTTCTATGACCTTCGCTCAACCAGGTCGCCCCAATTATGATTTAGGCATTCCTGGTGCCACCAAGCCTAGAGCCGTACCAACCAAAAAGCCTAAAATCAAGTATCAAACACACCGAGGGGTGATGTTGTTAAAAACAGATTTACTAATTAATGGCACCTTTAAATATGTAGAGTCAAAAGGCAATGTTCCTTATTATCAATTTATTGATGATGAATATCCCGATAAGAAAAAACAGGTCAATCTTTCAATGGTCGAACACCTTATTGTAGAGGGAACCGAAAAAGGTATCTCTGCTCGAATTGATTCTACCGAGTTTTATTGGATTGACAATTTTAAAGACCTTTATCGCAAAGTAAGAGAAGGGGAAATTAGGCTGTATGACAATTCTCGTATTGTTAATGAAGTCTACGATTTTGTTCCTGATTATATTATGCTTGGCGGACGTGATGGCTTTGATTATAAGGTTATTACTAAATTATCTGACCTTAGTGAATTAATGGAAGATCGCCCCTATTTTATGATGTCAGCTAAAGCCACAAACCGCTATAAAACGCGCCAACCTCGTATCTTTTTATATTTAGTTGATTTATTTAATCATGACAATGCCATTGAAAGCCTAAATTGGAATGATATGAAGGTGATTCTTAATAATGGAAAAACTTTTAGAGGTAAAGGCTATATTCAACCAATGGATATGCGTAATGAGTATATCGAATCAAGCAATGCTTTTGTCCATTTTCATGATGGACGTGATTTCAGATTGTTTAATCACCAAGAAATAGATCGCCTGATAGTCAATGGTGTAGAATATGAAGAGGGCTTGTATAGTGTTACTAATAAAAACTTTTTTGGAAAGCCCTGGTCACACGAAGGAATGTCCTATTTAGTAGTTAACCGTATTGTTAATAATAAAAATTACTTTTTCCGCAATTATGAAAATAATGGGCTTGATCTTGTTATCTTGCAGAATGTAGCAGGAAATTACATTCTTCCTGTAAGTAAAGAAATGGAATTACGGAAAGCGTATATGGAACAACAAAGATCGAAAGAATCAGAAATGATTGATTAGGCAAATTAAAATGATCAAATATTCACTCAAAACTATTTATTGAGGCAGTCTTTTTTAAAGGCTGCCTTTTTTTTATCCCATAAAAAAGCAAAAAAAAAGTAGAAAGACCATAAAAAAATGTTCTTTCTACTGAAAAAATTACTACACTCAACTCGCATTATAGACGCTAGTCACAAATTGGGTCACAACCTAATCAAAAAAAAATATTTTTTTTTTGACAGAACCTCTTCAAATCAATCTGTACCTAGCCTTATTTTTTTAAAAAGTAGGACGGTCATCTAAATAATAGATGACCATAACGTCCTACTTCAAATCACTACACTCAACTCGCATTATAGACGCTAGTCATAAATTGGGTCACAGCCTCCCCTCCTGCTTTTTCCACTTTACAGATAATAACTCATTGACAACCTGCTGACAAAGCAATATAAAAAAACACATTAAATAATCACACCCCATGTATTCCCCGTACATTTATGGGTCAAATAACATAACTAACAATTATTCGTAGAAACATCATTAACAATCTTTCCTTGTTAGCTGTTTTTTTTGTTTCTTTGGTATTGGGAATGAAGATTAAATAACTTTACATTTTTGGCTGCTTCTTTTTGCACCTATCTTTGTTAGAAAGCCTCGCCGATGCGCTGCATCGCCTACGTTTTCCGCCCCGTTAGGCACAAAAATAATCTATCCAAATAATTGTAAAGTTATCTTCTAATCATTCCTTGAAAACTTGTACATCAAGTTGATTCTATTCTGATTA
>JAHDCM010000148.1 GCA_020629895.1 Bacteroidota bacterium | reverse complement strand
GGGTGATTGGATTAATGATGATTGGGTGATGGGATGAATTAGTTGATTTTTAAGTAGATGGGGCAATGATCGGATTGCATGACATCGGGATAAATATCGGCAGCTACTAAGCGATCTCGTAGCGACTCGGAGGCAGCCTGATAATCAATCCGCCAGCCCTTATTATTGGCGCGTGCATTGGCGCGATAACTCCACCAGCTATACTTATGTGGTTCAGGATGAAAATGGCGGAAGGTATCAATAAAACCACTATTAAAAAAGGTCTCCATCCATTCGCGTTCTTCGGGTAAGAAACCAGATGTTTTTTTATTGCCAGTAGGATTGTGAATATCTATCGCCTTATGACAAATATTATAATCGCCTGAAATAATTAGATGCGGGCGTTCTTTTTGTAATTCGGTAGCGAATTTCAAGAAATCATCTAAAAATTGCATTTTGATTGTTTGGCGGGCATCTCCTGAACTTCCTGAAGGCATATAGACCGATATGATTGACAAATCGCCAAAGTCGGCTCGAATAATTCGCCCTTCATTATCATAGGTATCAATACCACAACCAATCACAACTTGATCGGGCTTTTGCTTACTCAAAATAGCGACGCCACTATATCCTTTTTTCTGCGCGCTATGCCAACAATGATGATAACCAAGCTCCTCAAATAGGTTTAAATCAAGCTGGTCGGGATGCGCTTTGGTTTCTTGAATACATACTACATCGTAGGTATTGGCGCGCAACCAATCCAATAGTCCTTTTCGGATAGCGGCACGAATGCCATTGACATTATAAGAGATAATTTCCATAAGAGGGAGATCGTGATTTTAGAAGGAGTAAAGATAGTTATTATTCCAGTTCTTGCAACCATTAAAGGCATCTTGCTTTCTACATATTAGATGTTATTTTCTTACCTTTACGTCACATTTGTAATTCATTGATATTTTAGCCTGAATGCTTCTTTAAATGTGTTGATTGTCAGTGTGTTGTGATTGTTGTTGGTGCTTATAGAAACAAATGCTCCTGCTTTTTTTGCCTTACCTTATGTAAAATAATATGGAAGAATTAATACGCATACTCATAAAATGGATTAAGCCCATTTTGATTGTGTGTGCCATTGCGGCGATTGGTAGTGCCATTGTCTCCATGATGATGAAAGAATATTATACCTCAAATGCCCTGTTTCAGGTGAGTAACCCGCACATGATGGATCGGGGAAACTTGTTTACTGAAGAGTTAAAAGGAACTGTTTATCTATTTGGAGGAAAAGCAGACGTAGATCGCTGTATTACGCTTGCAAATTCTCGTGCCTTACAAGAAAGTGTGATCAATAAGTTCAATTTGTACGAACATTATGATATTGATAAAAAAGACCCCGAAAGTGGACATTGGGTGTCTTTTGCTTTACAAGGACATTTTAAAATTACCAAAACCACTGAAGGAATGTTGACCGTTTCGGTGCAGGATGAAGACCCACAATTTGCTGCTGAAATGGCTAATTATATTGTGTACAAGCTTGATACACTCAATAAAAAGATTATCACCGAGAAAAAACGAGATTTATCAACCTTGTATGAGAAGGAGGTGAAAACAAGCCAACAGCGAGTGGCGACGTTGACAGATAGTTTGCGGCGTGCTATTGAGCGAAATCCAGAAGATACGGTTACGGCTAGTATTTTGGGGCAGATGGCAGAAAATGCTGTGGAACAGTTTAATAAAGTGAATACGATTGCCAAAGAACATAGCTCGGCACTCAATCAGCCTTTTTCTACGATTTATTGGATAGAAAAAGCAGTGCCAGCAGTGAAGCGATCTTGGCCAGTTCGTTCATTGATTGTGGTGTCTTCGACCTTGTTGGCGGGTATCGCCATGGTTTTTCTAGCCATTTTTATGGAAAAATTTAGAGAATTTAAGCTAGAAGAGGAATAGACGCGTGTTGAAAAAATTATCCATACCACCCATTTGGCTATTTGGAGGCTATGCCTTATTTACGTTACTCACCTTATTTGGAGCCTTTTACTTCGAACAAGAGTACTTAATAGCCCTTCCTTTCTTGGCGTTGATAGCGGCTTTTATCGTCCTAGAGTTACGTAAAACCTACTTACTTCTTTTTTTGGTACTGCCCATCTCCATAGAAGTAGAAGTAGGTAGCTCTTTGGCAACCAGTTTGCCCACTGAGCCACTGATGGTTTTATTGATGTTTATTTGCATCGCGTATTATATCGCGCATCCTAAAAAACTCAGTAAAGCCTTTTTCAACCATCCAATTACGCTTTTTCTCTTTCTACACCTGATATGGATTGCGATTACAGCCTGTTACTCGCAAATTTTCTTGGTATCCTTCAAGTTTCTACTTGCCAAAAGCTGGTTTGTAGCGACTTGTTTTTTTATGACTGCCCTATTCATTAAGAAAGAAAAAGATTTTCGCTCCGTTTTTTGGTGTTTTAGCCTACCTCTCTGCTTTGTTATTTGCTGGACAATTGCGCGACATGCCAGCCATAATTTTGGATTTCAAGAAGCCAATATTGTCATGGGGCCTTTTTTCCGAAACCATGTTAATTACGCGGTAGCTTTAGCAGTGTTTTTTCCCTTTCTATTTTTGGCGCGCAGTTGGTACAAAAAAGGTTCTTTAGAACGCTTACTCATTTATGGAATGATTGTGCTTTTTTCATTAGCGATCCTGCTTGCTTACACGCGTGCAGCCTACCTTTCCATTATGATGTTGCCTATCATGTATTGGGTCTTTAAAAAACAGTTGGTACGATATTTAGCTCCCCTTGCTTTAGTGGTAATATTTGGGGCCATTTTTTATTACAGCATAGATAATCGCTTCCTCGAATTAGCTCCCGATTTTGCGACAACTATTTATCACGAAAATTTTGACGATCACCTATCGGCTACTTTCGAAGGAAAAGATGTTTCTTTTATGGAGCGCGTGTATCGTTGGATTGCTGCTTTCCGCATGAGTGCCGATCGTCCTTTGGTGGGATTTGGGCCAGGTAATTTTTATAATTTTTACCAATCCTATGCAGTATCAAGTTTCGAAACTTATGTAAGTGATAACCCAGAACGTTCAGGGGTTCACAATTACTTTTTGATGGTATTAGTAGAACAAGGCATTATCGGATTACTACTGTTTGTTGGGCTTTGTGTGGTGGCTTTTGTACGCGGCGAATGGTTGTACCAACTGGCTACCAAGCCTACTCACAAGTATTATATAATGGCTATTTTATTGGCTCTCTTTTCTATAGTACTCAATATTTTGGTGAGCGATCTGATAGAAGTGGATAAAATTGGTGTGTTCTTTTTTATGTGTTTGGCTCTTTTAGTTAATATGGAACTACAAATAAAAAATGAATTAGTAAAGCAAAAGATGTAGCTATTATATTTGTTGGGCGTGTCCTTTCGTAGGTCTTTTAGAACTGGAGGATTCGGTAGAGACGCAAAATCTTGCGTCTCTACCGAATCCTCCAGCCCTTCAATCCCTACTTCAGGTCGGGCTTTCGGCTCATAATGTGGCTACTCGCACACCGTTCGCTATGGTCGTGCCTTGTCTTCGCTCATTCCGCTCAGCCTGCGGCACTCCCTAGCTCACAGGTATGCTCCTGACACCCCATTCCGCCTCTATCCCTCACGCGGTAAACAATGAGTGAATGAGTGGTTGACTGAATGAATGATTGTAGGGGCGATCCCTTGTGGTCGCCCAACCGAACGATTTACGATTAAACGTCCGACGAAGTTGCCGCCAGCGTCATCGCTGGTGTTTTACCTAATATTTTTTACTCTCTTGCCAAAAAAAACGTGTACACCAAATACCCGCCAAACAACAACAAACCAATATAAAATAAGCCCTTCAAAACCTTCCACGCAACTACTAATAAGATAATTCCGATCAGGATATAAATAAGTCGTGACATAAGAAAATAATAATGGTTAATTAATCGTATTTTTCAAGACAGCCTCTAAGTGTCTTCTGTACTTTCCTAGAACCCCAATGCCGCATCATCTCCTCTAATATCGGCACCCCCTTCTAAATCACCATTTTCACGCACTAAAATTGCATCTACTCGTCCAATTGGCTCTCGTTCTACTAGGTGATGCCCCATTTGAATTAGTTTTTCTTTGGCATGTTTGTCGAATGCCCCTTGTTCCATATACACGGTATCAGGCTTCCACTGATGATGAAAACGCTTGGCATTAACTGCTTCCTGCATTGACATATCATAAGCCGTAACATTAATAAATGACTGAAGAACGGAAGTAATAATGGTAGAGCCGCCAGGAGTACCAATCACCATAAATAACAAGCCATCTTTTTCGATGATAGTAGGTGTCATAGAACTCAACATACGTTTGCCCGCTTGGATCGCATTGGCTTCATTACCCACCAAACCAAACATATTCGGTACTCCGGGTTTCGCACTAAAATCATCCATTTCGTTATTGAGTAGAAAGCCGCATCCGCCTACAAACACTTTCGAACCATAGTTACCATTGAGGGTAGTGGTGATAGAAACGGCATTTCCTTGAGGATCAACAATGGATAAATGAGTTGTTTCTTCACTTTCTTTCGACATGCTATTATTACTAACTGCATTTGCCCCTTTAGGATTCCCTGCTTTGATATATTTCGTGCGACTTGCCTGCGAATCGTCAAAATCTTTCATGCGATTGCGTAAATAGACACTATCCAAAAGCCCTGCAATTGGGACATCATAAAAATCGGGATCACCTAAATGAGTAGCTCGGTCGGCATATACCCGACGTTCTGCTTCAATAATGTGATGTACGGTTTTATAATCGTGATACCCGCCCCATTTGTCAATAGGGTAGGGTTCTAACATTTCTAATAACTGCAATAGAGCAATACCCCCACTAGATGGAGGACCCATAGAGTAAATGGTGAAATTGCGTACTTGTCCTCGAATGGGTTCGCGCCAAATAGCCTGATAATCTTTAAGGTCTTGATGACTAATAATGCCATTGCCGCGCTCCATTTCTGCAACGATGCTATCGGCTACGGAACCTTCATAAAAACCTGCACGCCCGCGTTCTGCAATATATCGAAGGGTTTGAGCTAGATCGGTTTGACGAATAGAATCACTTGCCGACCAGCCTCCTTTTTTGTAGAGGGGAGGAGTGCGGGTACTAAATTTGACAAAATCATCTTGGTATTTATTGTAGTGATTTAGTTCCTCTTCTGAAATAAAAGCAGAAGCTTCAGCCATTTTAATAGCAGGTGCGACCAAATCTGCGAAAGGCATAGAGCCATATCGCTCATGCATACGCACTAAGCCATCTACGGTACCAGGAATGCCAACTGCCAAGTGACCGTCAATGCTCAAACGAGGAATGACATTTTTAGCACTATCCAAGTACAAATCGCGATGGGCTTTTGCAGGTGCTTTTTCGCGGAAATCAAGTGTAGTAACGGCACCTTCCCCTGTTCGGTACACCATAAAGCCGCCCCCCCCAATATTACCTGCCCTCGGATAATTAACCGCTAATGCAAACATCGTAGCAACAGCCGCATCAATGGCATTGCCTCCTTCTTGCATAATCTTTACACCTACTTCCGAGGCACGCGGATGGGCAGAAACAACCATTGCTTTAGAGGCGATAGTACCAGTTAGGGAAGCATTTTTATTTGCCTTGTTAAAAGTGGGAGCATCGCGGCAAGCTCCCCAACAAATGAACAACAAAAAAAGAAGTATTGTGTTTTTTTTCATAATAGAACCTAAGTGTTTGCGTAGAATATCGTATTTTATTTGAAAAGATAGCACTTTTCAATTTAATTCTTTACCTCTTCAAAACTCCAACTATGAAAAAATATATCCCACTTGCCGTAGTTACCTTTATACTAGTAACAATAACCTTTGCTTGTAGTGTTTCGCCTCCACCACTTATTCCTCCCAAAAATCCGCGCTTTGAAAGTATAAAAATGCCTGAAGGGTTCCATATCGACTTTTTTATGGAAGGAGTAAAGAATGCCCGCTCATTGTGTAGAGGCGATAATGGTACTATCTTCGTTAGTACGCGGAAAGAAGGAAGCGTATATGCCATTCCTGATAAAAATGGAGATTATATCGGTGATACCTTAATTACGATCGTAGAAGACCTTTATATGCCCAATGGAGTGGCGTTCAAAGATGGGTCTTTGTATGTGGCTGAAGTAGATAAGGTGTGGCGGTATGATAATATTGAGCAAAAGTTAGATGCCATTCCTGAACCGACACTCATTAGTGATGACTTTCCTGATGATGCGCATCACGGATGGAAGTTTATTCGCTTTGGTCCCGATGGGAAATTATATATTCCCGTTGGAGCCCCTTGTAATATTTGTGAACGTTTGGATAATGAGAAATATGCTTCTATTATGCGGATGAACCCTGATGGAAGTGAGCTAGAAGTGTATGCACATGGTGTGCGTAATTCGGTGGGCTTCGATTGGCATCCTAATAGTAAAGAGATGTGGTTTACTGATAATGGTCGCGACTGGATGGGAGATGATATGCCGCCTTGTGAGCTAAATCATGCCCCTCAAAAAGACATGCATTTTGGTTATCCTTATTGTCATGGAGTCGATATTACTGATGATGAATTTGGTGCTAAACGTCCTTGTGCTGATTTTATACAAGCTGCACAAGCACTAGGGCCACATGTAGCTCCATTAGGAATGCGATTTTATACGGGAAAAATGTTTCCAGAGATGTATCGTCAGCAAATTTTTATTGCAGAACATGGTTCTTGGAATAGAAGTGATAAAATTGGGTATCGGATTACATTGGTTAAGCTTGATCAAAATCAGCAGGCGATTGCCTACGAAACCTTTGCCGAAGGGTGGCTAGATGGTGGAAAAGTATGGGGCCGTCCTGTTGATGTATTAAATATGCCTGATGGATCACTTTTGGTTTCTGATGATCAATTAGGAGCCGTTTATCGTATTAGTTATCAATAAATAAACTACTTCGTTTTAAACGAATAAATAGGGTCTTCTGTATTTCTAAATATTTTGTTAACGGCTGTTCTGAAAATGTATTGACTATCATAAAAATCTAGGTGCTTCAATTTTAGGCTAGTAGGATTATAAGAACCAATAACCTCAATCCCATTTGCAATAGCCACTGACTTGTAATATTGTTCGGTATCATGAATGGCCTTAAAAGTGCTATTTGATGCGATTTGGTGGTAGACTTTATGATGGTAAGGAGGGAAGAAAAATGTGACTTCTACTTCTTTTTCACGCAGATAAGTAAGTAATTTTTTAAAGCATTTTCGATAAGCAAGGTTGGGTTGTGTAGATTGTTTTAATGCAGGTAAACGATCATTAATAAATGCTTGTAGCTTTTTCTCTAGTCTCGCGCGATTGACTTCGCGTTGTTCTTCTCCTAATACTAGGCTGCCATCTGTACATTTGACAGGGTCTTTAATAAAAGTTTGATCGGTCGCATAGTATTTTGATTCTTGATGGTGTTGAATATTAGCTAAAAAATAATAAGGAGAAAATAAATACAAGTAGTTAGAAAAGGGCTTTTTATGGGGAACTTCACAAAGAGCAGGAGTCCCTAATTGTTGTATCATTGCTTGGTATTCGGTCGATAAACTATGCCAATCAGTTTGTTGTATATTCGCATTTAATAAATTAGGTTCTATTCCTAAAATGAGTTTTTTAGGTAATTGTTCGTGTTTGTCTAGTAGGTGAATGAAGGCTAAATAATCAGGTAAGGTAGCATGCGGAACACTATAATTAAAGAAGGTTTGAGAAGGGAAGCGGCCTTGATTAATAGCAAGTAAGCGTTCTGAACCAAAGGCGAGTACTTCTGACGGGGTTTCGTTGTTTGTGATTAACGCTCGCATCATTAACCGTTCATCATAGTGTTTTAAATTGGCCACATTGGCTCCATTTAACAAATAGTGAGTAGGTTCCTGAATGAAGGTCTGTGCATTAAAATGATGCTGATAATCAAGTAAATAATTAGTACTTGCCAGCCCGCCTAGTACTAGGAGAGACAAGCCTATTAATAAAGCGTATTTTTTGCTCACAACTTTGCTTTTGGAGGTAAAATATAAATGCCAAAGGTGTCTTGACTACGACAAGTAAGGGAGGACACGCGCAAGGGATAGAAGCGGTATGAGGTGCGCTGTATAGCGTGTGAAGGCTCGTGTATAGGGGGCTGACGTGAAGGAAGACCACTAGACACGCTGCCTGAACCGATGTATAGCGTGCCGAATATTAGTGGATAGCCCGACCCTTTTCAGCTCGTTTTGTTCATGCGTA
>JAHDCM010000147.1 GCA_020629895.1 Bacteroidota bacterium | reverse complement strand
TCTACCGCGTGAGTGATAGTAGCGGTAGCTTGACGAAGTAGCAAGGTAGCTGAGGCTACGACTAGCAGGGCTGACGAAGGAAGACACTGCTAGGCGTATTCGCCGAACACCTTTGCTACGAGGCAACTACAAGTGGATAGCACGACCCTCTTTTTGCCATCTTTGCCCGTTCTTGCGTATTCGCAAGAACTCGGGCAAAGATGGCAAAAAGGGGGACACGCCCAAAAAGTTATATTTTTATAAAAAAAGCGACTTTATAGTCAGAGTGAGGGTTTGATCCTTTGTGAATTATATATGAATAGTCAAGCTAAATCGTATTGTTTGATAATAATGAAACATTTTTCCTAAATTTGAGTAGTTATTTCGTCATTACTTATTTTTTTAGAATCCTTTCCTAAGTCATAATTCCCTTACTAACTCTTTTTTTTGACCTTTTCCTAAACTAGATAGAATTAGCTCTTGTAGCTAATTCTATTCTTATCTTCTTGTTATAATTTCTCCAGCTTTTTTTATTATTTAACAAAGTATGTTTGTACAAAACCTAACCCGTCTATGTATTTAAAATTTACCTTCGTCTTATTACTTTTTTTATTGACAATTAGTACTAGTAGAAATGCAGCTAACAATAATGAACATTCTAGTACTACAATAGATTGGAAGAACGCTATATGCCAGCAGGAAATAACTTCTGTGATAGGTTTATGTGAAGGGGAGTGTGCTGATAGTAAATCTTAGTAATTCTGTCAACGATCTTTTGCAGATTGTAATTTTTCAGAGAAAAAACGTATATTTAAATCGTCTAATTCAGCTCTATTAGACCTACCGCACAACCCTAGTACCCAATTTAAATAATCTTCCAAATGAAGCAAGTAAAGCAATTATTTTTACTCGTTCCTATCATCCTATGTTATGCCCTAAACACAACACTCGCCTGCGAAAGTAACCAGCCAACCAAACAACGCCATCTCTTTTTTACCGAAAACAAAGGACAATGGCCACAACAAGTCAAACACCAAGCTATTTTTAATGACGCTCGTTTATTTTTAGAACAAGATCGTCTTACTTGGCTACTGATTGATCCGAATGCGCAAACACAACTACACGACTATTTCTTACACCAACGCACCAATAACAACAAAACAACCGAGGTGCCAACCCTAGATTTACATGCCTTTAGTGTGCATTTTGAAGGGGCAAGACCGCAAGCCCGTATTCGTTCCTCTTGTGATGCAGGCTTTTACCACAATTATTATTTGGGTAAAGACCCTAGTAAATGGGCATCAGATGTTAATAATTACCACGAAGTGCGCTACGAAAGCCTGTACACAGGAATAGACCTTCAATTATATAATGATGACGGAGGCTTAAAATATGATTTTATTGTCGCTTCGGGTGCCGATGCCAAGCAAATTGGCTTGCGTTATGAACATGCAGATGAGGTTTTTGTAAAAAAAGGGCAATTGCATATTCGTACCTCTGTTAATACCATGATTGAAGAAGCTCCTTTTGCTTATCAGTATATTGATAAAAAAATGGTGCAAGTACCTTGTGAATTTAAAGTGATTGGTAACACTGTTCGTTTTCATTTTCCCAAAGGATACGATACGACTACTGAACTCATAATTGATCCACGGCTAGTATTTGCATCCTACTCAGGTTCTTATGCTGATAACTTTGGTTTTACTGCGACCTACGACCAATATGCCCAATTATATGGAGGAGGAGTTGTGTTTGGATTTAATTACCCTGTTACTGATGGAGCTTTTCAAATCAACTTCAATGGAATACGTACTGATATGGGAATTTCTAAATTTAGCTCACAAGGAAGAAATCTGTTGTACTCTACATATATTGGAGGTTCTACGGGTAATGAAACACCTCATAGTATGATTGTCAATAGCCAAAATGAACTAGTTATACTAGGTGTCAGCGGTTCAGATGATTACCCTGTTACAAGTGATGCCTTTGATAAATCGTATGCAGGAGGCAATGTGGGGGCTGAGGGTAGCTTATCTTTTTTATTCAATAGTACAGGCTCAGATATTGTTGTTACTAAACTCAATAATGAAGGTACACGTCTCAAAGGTTCTACCTATCTAGGAGGCTCTTCAATTGATGGATTAAGTACGGCCGCTAATCTGGCCTACAATTATGCCGATGATTTACGTGGAGAAGTCTTTTTAGACGGAGCAGATAATATCTATGTTTCTTCTGCCACTTTTTCGAGAGATTTACCGAAAACAAGCAATAGCTTTCAACCTGATATTGCTGGCTCACAAGATGGTTGTGTCTTTAAGCTCAATCAAGACCTTAGCGAACTCGAATGGGCTTCCTACTTAGGAGGAAGCGCGCGGGATGCGGCCTATTCGATGAAGGTGGCAGCTGATGGTAGCCTTTTTGTGAGTGGAGGTACCGATAGTCCCGACTTTCCGACCACAACAGGAGCTTACCTCGAAGATTATCAAGGGGGAGATGCGGATGGATACATTGCTAAAATATCGAATGACGGGACAACAATCGAAGCAGCAACATTCTTGGGAACGAGCGACTATGACCAAACTTATTTCGTCGATATTGATGCTGAAGGGAATGTCTATACAGTAGGACAAACAGAAGGTGATTATCCTGTCATTGGTGATGTTTATAGCAATGATAGTAGTGGACAGTTTATCCATAAACTCAATAATGATCTTTCCGAAACCATCGTATCTACCATCTTCGGACGTGGAGATGGAGATCCTGATATTTCTCCTTCGGCTTTTCTAGTAGATAAGTGTAATAAAATTTATGTATCTGGTTGGGGAGCCAGCTTTTCAGGTAGTGGCTTGGTTACATTTGGTCTTCCCGTTACTGATGATGCTTTCCAATCAACAACAGATGGATCTGACTTCTATTTTATTGTATTGGATGAAGATGCCAAAGCTTTACTCTATGCCACCTATTTTGGAGGCTATTCTGATGAACATGTGGATGGAGGTACCAGCCGATTTGACAAAGAAGGATTGATTTATCAAGCCGTATGTGCAGGCTGTGGAGGAAGTGATAGCTTTCCTACAACAGATGGAGCTTACTCCGAAACAAACAACTCTACTAATTGTAACTTAGGGGTCATTAAATTTGCCTTTGAGGCAAGTTCGGTGATTGCTGATTTCGAAGCACCCGCTCAAGGTTGTGTCCCTTTAACCGTCGAATTTCAAAATACTACCTTTCAAGGAGAAGAGTATGAATGGGAAGTAAAAGACCCTAATAATCCAGTTACTTCTAATGAACTAAATCTGACGCATACCTTTAACGAGCCAGGAATGTATGAGGTCTCGCTTATTGCTACTTCCGAAAATACCTGTAATAATATTGATGTAATTACGAAAACAATTGAGGTAATCGAGTTTGACGAAGTACCAACACAAGCCGCTTTCGAAGCTCCCATTGATGGATGCGCTCCTTATACGATTGACTTTTTAAATAAAAGTATCAAGGCCGATTCGTTTGAATGGGATTTTGGTGATCCTAATAACCCAGCTACCTCTACCTTAGAAGAACCTTCTTTTACTTATGAAGAGCCAGGCGAATATGAAGTAACCTTACGCGTATTTGGCGATGAAACCTGTAATAAAGAGGATGAGATTACCAAAACAGTTGTGATTCAATCTCCGAATATTGATGTAGAAATTTTAGGAGTACAAGATTATTGTTACAATGAAGATATTCAACTCTTTGAAGCTACTGAGCCTGGAGGACGTTGGTCGGGAAATGGAATTTTATTCCCTACGGCAGGGCAGTTTTTTCCGACTTTAGGGCCTGGTAATTATACGGTTACTTATACGATTCCGCTTGATTTATGTGATGCAGTGGCAGAGGTCAACTTTAACGTTTATGCACAACCCGCTATTATTCCGATGTCTTTGCCATATTGTACAGAAGTAGACAGTCTTTGGGCAGTAGATTTCTTAATAGAAGGTACCGAAATTGACTATGTAATTGATGCTGCACAAACAGTAACAGTTAATGAGGTTGTCACCCTCTCTTTTCCAATTACAGGTGATACTATTACTCCTAGAGTCGTAATGGTAGAAGGACTAGCATCGGGTTGTAGCGCACAAATAGAATTTATAGAACCCGCTTGTGTAAAAGAAGAACCACCTTGTGAACCATCAGCAGGGATAGTCGAAATTGCCCCAATAGAGTGGATTTGTACAGGCGGAATGACGGGTAGCGTAGGAGAGACTGATGCGGTAATAGAAGAGGGACAAGCATTGTTTTATGTATTTCACAGTGTGGAAAATGACACCATTGATCAAGTTTATCTCATTAGCGATTCCGACCAAAAAACATTAGCCGAACTAGAAGGTTCAGGAATTTTAGTCAATCAAATGTTTTATATTTCGCCCATCGTGGCAGAAGTCGATGCCGACACTGGACAGCCGATCTTTAATGATTGTACTGCCTTTAGTTTAGGACGAAGTTATGTTTTTCTAAAACCAATTACTTATACAATCGACGAATCATGTGGCCCAGAATATGGGGATACTGAAGGAGGAGATCTACTAAGAGTGACCATTCGCCCATCTGGAGGGCTACCAGAGTTTGATCAACTTTATGAGTATATTATTGGAGGAGATAGAGATGATTTTGTCTCCTTTGGTGGAGCCATTACCTTATATTTTAACCCAGAGACTACATTTTCTTATGAACTCCAATTATCTGGTGGACCTAATTGCCAGGTTATTAATATTATGGAGGATTCGCCCATTGATTGTCGCCAAATCCCTGCCCCCATCGGACTGCTTGATTTATCTATCAAAATAAATGAGGGTGGCAATACAATCGCTTGGGAAGTAGTCAGTGAAACCAATAACGACTTTTATACTATTGAACGATCTAGTGATGGACTTAATTTTTATCCAATTACGACCATCAAAGGAGCAGGGACTAGCACCGAATATCTCAACTATATATTTACCGATGAGGTGCAATGTGGGCAGTACTACTATCGTCTTAGCTGGACAGATTATAATGGACAGGTATTATATGCACCGAATACGTTGGTCGCAAATCGAGGAGAGGCAATGGCACAACTAATAGAACTTGTTCCTTCACTTGCTAGTGACATGGTGCAATTACGTTTTCAAATGGATGCGGGGCAACCCGTCCAAATAAAGGTATTTGACATCGCTGGACGAATCGTTCACCAAAAACAATTAGTGTCTAATGAATGCTTATTCCAACACCAGTTTTCAGTAAGCGAATGGCCAACAGGTACTTATTTTGTAAGCCTAACAAATGGACAAAAACAGCTTCAAACAAAGTTGATGAAAGACTAAAAAATACACCAAAAAATGACCATTTGTGATTTTATCACAAATGGTCATTTTTGAGTAATTAAATTCACTATTCCTTAACATAGAAATAATGATTTACTCCCTCATAATAGATAGGAATGTGTTACTTTGCGCTTGAAAAGTCAATCTAAAAAATTAGAAAAAACAAGTGCATGGAAGCATCGCTAATTATTGTTATTTTAGGAATATTAGTCGCTACTTATACAGCAACCAATAAAAATTCAGGAGCCTTTTTGGGAGAGTTATTTGGAGATAAAGATAAGCTGCGTTCTTATGGAATCATGGGAGGACTAGCAATAATTTTGCTAATCGTTATGGCTTTAGCAGGAATGGGTTCTTCGCAGATGATAATGGCAATAGGGTTCGTATTAGCTGCCTATTCAGTAGTAGGAAATGATGTGATTCAAACACTTGGTACCTTTCTTACCTCCAACGAGAAACAACCCTGGTACATCCTTTGGGCCTTTGCAGGCAGTATCCTTACTGCTGTACTCGTTTATGGGTGGATGCAAGGAGACATCGCCTACGACCGTCTCGACAAAGTGACGATTCCTACTCAATTAAGCTGGTGGTTTGTACTACCGCCCCTAATTCTCATGTTTCTCACCCGCTTTGGTATTCCTGTTAGTACTACCTTCCTCATTATCACCTTTTTCTCCTCCAAAGACCTAATGGGAATGGTGCAAAAATCGGGAATGGGATATGTCATTGCCTTTATTGCAGCAGGAGCTATATACCTCGCTATTACTAAACTTACCGAAAAGAAATTTATAGAACTACCCATTGATAAACCAGGTGATAACTCACTCTGGACAAACCGTACTTTCTGGACAGTTGCTCAGTGGAGTGCTACGGCCTTCTTATGGTCACAGTGGTTAACACAAGACCTCGCCAATATCTACATCTATCTCTTACAAAAAGAGCCAGGAGGAGGACTAAGCAATCTTGGAGCCGGCCCATTCATCTTTTCATTGGTCGTATTATTAGGACTACTCGGTTTTATCTTCTACCAAAAAGGGGGAGCTATTCAAGAAATTGTAAAAAGCAAAACCAATACGGCTGATATTCGTTCTGCTACCTTTGTAGACCTTATGTATGGAGTGGTGCTATATCTCTTCAAATACAACGCACTAGGGCTTTGGGAAGCCAAACTACCTATGAGTACTACTTGGGTATTTATTGGCTTACTGGCTGGTCGTGAAATCGCTATTCGCTTCCGCTTACAAAGCAATGAAGGAAATCCCGTATTTAAAAATATCGCTCTTGACTTCGGAAAGGTAATGCTTGGACTAGGTGTAAGTGTGGCATTAGTAAAATTAATGCAAGTAGCAGCAGGTATTGGATAATAAGGCAAATTAAAAAAACAGTATTCAAACATCAAAAACGGGCAGTGAAAATATTTTCACTGCCCGTTCTCAGTTTTGTATATTAGGGATAATCCTCCCCCGCTCTCCTTCAACCCCTCTCTCCCTCAATCCTTCAACCCCTCTCTCCCTCAATAAGCAGGTTTTATATGTTTCATCGGCAAACAAAAGAAACCCCTTACTTTCCGCGAACCCCTATTAGGCACATGCTGTTCACATACCATTCGAGTTACATTTGTCTTACCATTAGAAGAGTTATCTAAGGTACATTTCACAAACACATCATCTCTTTTCGGATAATTAGGATCATAAATACGCAAATAAATCAGTTTATCATTAGGCTGTTCATAACCATAAGCCAACACCTGATGATTATCCCATAAACTACCCGAATGCTCATCTACATACATCAAACCCAATTGGCAAGGTTGACCCGCATCAAGTGATTGCTTCAACTCTTGCCACTCCTCCAATGATTTTTGCTGTGTTTGAAAGGTACTCAACATCCGCCACCACTGAAAAAACTTCAAAATATACATGAAATTCTTTCCAAACGATTTCAGTTGCCGATCCATCAAATCAACATATAAGCCCGAACCAATTTTAGGCACAGCATGAGTCCCTGGAATTGTCTTTTGTGTTTTAAAACAATCAGCCGCTAAACTCGACATCCCACCACAAAGCCCATAAGTAGACGCAATTTTAGGAATAAATGGAAGCGGAAAATTAAGCTTAAATTTAAACTTATTCTTAAAAGGTAGTCCATGTAAACTCGGCATAAACTCCTCAAAAGTAACAATAGCACTATCAATGGTTTTGAAGTCGGGCAACTGCTCATCTCGCTTTACCTCAATCCCTCCACCACTCGCTCGCGAAGGCTTTTTGCGTTTAGGCACCGGTTTACCCGATTTTACTTTTCCTGCCCGCACTTTTCCCCCCTTACTAAGCGTCTCCAATTTAGTACGTGTTTTTTTCACAAAAGCAGGCGTATTTTCCACTGTATATTGCAACCAATACACCGCATGGGCATTCTTATACTTCTTTTCTCTACGCCCCTTTTTCGCTTGTATCTTAATCGACTGCTCCGCCAATAATTGCTTATCCTGTCCATCTTCCTCCCAGATACGAAATATCAATATCTCCTCAAATGCATAATTTCGATCCAACTGCCAACTACGTCGCGGCAACATACTATGTCGAAATACTTCCTTTAATATACCATCTATATACACCTCCAATTTCAGCTCATCCGCCCCATCATAATCCTCCACCTGATGACAATATATTTGATTTAAAGTTACAGAAGCCATATTTAATAATAAGTTTAGGTTAGCCAAACAATAACTTCACAATAAAACAAAAACACAGCAATTATCCAAACCCAATTCATGTATCCAGGTAAGCTATTTCTAATCATCATACTTTGGGCGTGTCCCCACTTCCCGCCCATTCGTGCGTCATCGCACGAACCACAGGCGGGAAGTGGGGTCGGGCTATCCGTTTGTAGTTGGCTTGTAGAAAAGGGGTGCGCCTATATTGCTGGCAGTGTCTTCCTTCGTCAGCCCTGCCAGCAAAAGCCGCACTACCTTTC
>JAHDCM010000146.1 GCA_020629895.1 Bacteroidota bacterium | reverse complement strand
AAGGCTCTCAAAGTGGCTGTTTCACTAAGCTATCGTTTCTATCCCTCACGCGGTAAGCGTTTGAACGATTCACGATTGAACGTCCGACGGAGTTGCCGCCAGCGTCATCACTGGTGGTTTGCCCTTCACTTCATCACTCTTTCCATTCAAAGGTATTAATTAGGTGTTGTATATCTGCTCGTACAAAGTTATTGATAGGTGCAATAGAATCGGCATTAGGAGCTGTATTGAAATACAAGGAAGCCCAAATAAAGTGATTTATACTATCGGTAATAGCTAATTGTGTGGAAGAAGCGGCATCCCCTCCTACGATATAATAAATGCCATAGGCTCCTTTGGGCGTTACAAACACACTATCCTCAATATAATCTGCCTTCTTCACATGTTTGGAGTTGAGTTTATACGCATCTTTCAGGTATTTAATCAAGTCTCCCTCCTTTTCAATGGGCTTATACGACATGTGTACCTTTGCATTTAAGCCCTTAAAATCTAGGTTCATCCAGCAAGGGTCATCGGGTAATTGCCGAAAAAAAACCGTATCTTTTTGTACATAGGTATAGGTAGGCTTTTCGAAACTAAAGGGGCAATTAGCGGGCTGAAACAACTCGTAGCTTTTACTAGGTAATTCTACACGAGGATAGCCTCTAGGCTTAGGCGTATAGCTCTCTTCTTGACAGCCTGTATGCAGAAAAATAAGGATACACAATAAAAGGAATGTCTGAAAAAGGGAATGGTTTGACTGCATAAATGGCATGTATTTTATCTAACAGGATTGGTCATTTCACTCGGCTTGATATTGACAAGAACAGTATCAATCCGATTTCCATCTTTTTTTAGAACGGTAAATTCAAATCGCTTGTATTTTATTTTGTCATTTTCTTTAGGAAAATTTTGATTAATCTCTAGTAGCAAACCAGCTACTGAGTCATAGTCTCCATTTATTTCGTAAAACGATTGTGGATCAATTTTCATAACCTTACACATATCATGTACGGTAGTGCGTCCATCAAACTCGTAATTATAACGGTTTCTCTTTTTGTACTTTCCACTTTCCTCATCATCGTGTTCGTCAATAATCTCTCCTACAATTTCTTCTAGTATGTCTTCAAGTGTAATCAGCCCTGCTGTACCGCTATACTCATCTACTACAATTGCCAAATGCCTACGTTCTTTTTGCATCTGCTTCAATAAGATATCAATTTTCATTGTTTCTGGTATAAAGTAAGCATCTTTCACCAAGTCTGACCAATCAAAATTATCTGGCGCATCTAGGTATTCTAATAAATCTTTGACATACAATATTCCTACAATATTATCTATATCTTCTTCAAAAATAGGTACCCTTGAATACCCTTGTGCTGTTACTTTTTCTACTAATTCTTTAAAAGAGATAGCTTTGTTAATGGCAAACATATCTACACGACTACACATAATTTGCCGCACAATAATATCTCTAAACTCTACTAAACCTTTTAACATCTCTATATCCTGCAACTCTGTTTTTCCATTACTTGCACTAGCTACTAGATCAATAGCGTTATTTAGTTCTTCCATGTTTACTCCTTTTTTAGAGCGATAGCCATCTACCTTTTGCTCAATAAAATGCGTAGAATAGGCTAATAAGCGACTAAATGGGCGTAATATTCTATTAATAATAGAGAGGGGAAGCGATGTAAAACGAGCAAGGCTTAAATTGTGATGTGTGGCATATACTTTGGGCATCACCTCTCCCAACAACACCAACAAAACAGTAGTAATAATGGCATTCACCATTGGAGCCAAATCCGAATAAGGTGTATTAGCGGTAAGATGTTCAGTAAAGAAAAAGGAAAAAATAACCAGCGCAATATTTACCAAATTATTGGCAATAAGTATAGTGGCAAGTAAAATTTCAGGCTTTTGTAATAAACGATAAATGCGACTTCCAGTAGCAGAATCCTCTTGCTTTAGTGCAGCCATTTGTTGGGGGGAGAGCGAAAAATAGGCTACTTCAGAACCTGAAATAAGTGCAGAAAAAAGAAACAGCAACATCATAAATCCGATCCCAATTACCAAACTTAGCCCATCTAAGTTACCAATTTTAAAAAAGGCAACCATCGTGGTTAGCGTTAATTCATCTTGCAATATGTCAATAAGGCACCTATAATAGTCCCCGTCAGAAGTACTGTACAAGGCCAATTTATTTGATGGAATTAGGGGGAATAGAGAAGTGGTAAGTTACTCATCACCGCCTAACAAAAAAAGAATTACCAAAATTAAAAAGAATGGATGTAATAACCATACAAATATTACACCATTCATAAAATTGTTGTCATTAAACAAGAGTACCAGCCACAAAGTGTGTCTGGCACTCATTTTTAATTAGCTATCTCTAGCTACTAGAAAGGTAGATCATCTTCAAACCCACCTTCATTCTTATTATTTGAGGTATCAACGGCAACAGGAGCAGGGCTGCTACTATCTTTTACCTGTTGTGTAGCTGGAGCATTACTTTGCACATAAGCTCCTTCGTCACGTCCTCCAAGCATTTGTAGAGAAAACCCGATAATTTCGGTAATATATCGCTTATTTCCGTTTTGGTCATCCCAAGAACGTGTTTTAATTTTACCTTCAATATATACCAGCTTTCCTTTACGAAGATATTTTTCGGCCACTTCAGCTTTTTGCCCCCATAAAACAATATTATGCCAATCGGTATGTTCTACCTTTTCGCCATCTCGATTACTATAATCGGTTGTTGCTAAAGGAAAGGTAGCTTGAATAGTGCCACTATCAAAATGTCGCATGTCAGGGTCTTTTCCTAATCGCCCAATTAACATGACTTTATTAAGATTACTCATAATAATTACTATTTATAAATAAGTTAAAATTTTACCTACGGTAGTGGGAAGAAGTTAGAATAGAAAAAACAATAATTGTCAAAGATGTATTCACCTTAGTAGTGATTCTATCAGTATAAACCTCCTCCCTATCTCCTTATAAAAATAGGATTGTTACTGATTGAAGATACTATTTTGTTGAAAAAATAGCAAACAAACTCTAATGTGTTACAATCATTCATATCGTCAATTACGACTTGTTTAAGAAAACACTTAGCCACGGATCATTAAATTCGTAGCGATCCATTTTTAAAAAGTTAGCAAAACGGGGTAAGAATACTTTCTTGCGACGACTATTCACATTGATTACTAATTCATCTCCAAATTTTTCTAATTCGAAGTCGTCTTTTCCAATAAAGGGAAGTCTTAATTTTACTTCGTATCCTTTTTTGTCCTCCTCTATTATAAACGGATTTTCGTCATGAAAAATTTCCAAAGGATCATTTTCTCCATAAATAGTTTCCCCTATTTTTTCTAATAATTCTAAGCCAAAAACCTCTTGCCCTTGATGTCCTACTTTGAATATGGGAAGCGGGTCAAAACTTTCTTCAATATCCTCTAAATGCTGTTTTTGAGAAGCGATATATTTTTCAAAGATACCATTTCCAGCTTCTTCAGGTAAAATACGATTTACTACTACGGCATCTACATTATATCCATACAATTGCAAGTAGGTATATGCTCGTTTAGCCTCTTGGATAACCATGCGCTCAGGGTTAGCTACAAGTCTAATAGAGCAAACTTTGGGATCAATAAAAACCTGTTGAATACTTTCCAGTTTATCAAATAAGGTTTCTAATTCGGCATAGCCTTTATCAAGTGGTACACCAGTTGTTTTACGTACCATAAACCCAAGTGTCTTGACTGCTGTTTTCTGTCCTGGAAAAGCTTTGGTTAACCACGACTTGGTTGCTTGAGGCAGTGTTAGTAAGGTCAATGTCTCACCAGTAGGTGCGCTATCTATTACCAACAAATCGTACTCTTTTTCTCTATAATATTTTTCAAGCCACAAAAAGGCAGAAGCCTCCTCCATACCTGGCAACACTGATAGTTCTTCTGCTACGATATTTTCTACCCCTTGCCAACGAAAAATGGTTAGCATCATCTGTCGCATATTCCCCCAATATTTTTTCATTGAGTAGTAGACATCAAATTCTTGTCCATATAGATTAGGAGCAATCTCTGTGGGTTCAGGACTTAATTCCACATTCAAAGCATCCGACAAACTATGTGCGGGATCGGTTGAGATGACGAGGGTTTTATAGCCCATTTTAGCAGCATGTAAAGCAGTTGCAGCGGCTGTTGTCGTTTTACCTACCCCTCCTTTACCAGTAAAAAGAATAATACGCATTAGAGTAGTAAATATAGTTATACAGTAACAATTCCCTTTAACAGATAATAGCTTAAATAGTTCTAAATACAAACGCCTATCTATAAGAAAGACTTTTGAAAAGTCTTTTTTTCCCGAAAAAACTCAAAAAACATGAAATTATTTGTATCATAGCGCATTTAGGAATGGTTTTTAGTGACCAGATATAGATCATATAGTCATACTTTGTGATAGAAATTAAGAAAAAATATACCGCTTCCTTGTTCACTATAAAATCAAGACTACCTCTAAGTAAAGAGGAAAGAATAAATAATAATTAATAATCATACTTTCATTTTTTAAAAAAACATTCATGCTAGTCTTAAGACGATTAAAGAGAAAAGAATTATACAAACGCGTAGAAGAACTCGAAAAACTTTTAGCCGCTAAAGATGCAGAACTAAGCGATAAATTGGCAGCTATGCAAGCTAAATTGGAAGAAGCGGAGAAAACATCGGAAGATTCTTCTAATGAAGCAACTGATAAAGTATATAATCGAGTGGCCAATATATCTTCTGAAGTATTAGAAGCTTATGAAAAGGCATCCAAATTATTTACTGATGTTTTTGATAGAGCTAATGACATTTTTGTTGAAATTAATGAGCGAGTAGATAGCTCTGACTCTGTTGTAGATCAAATTACCAGTGTTGTAGAAGCTGCTAGTGAAAAATTGACAGAAGTAGCCAATACTGTATTGGATGAGGTAACAGGAAAAAGTAAAGAAGAGGAAGATGCAAGTGCTTCTAATAGTATTACCATCGAAATTACTGAGGTAGCAGAAAAGAAAGAAAAAAAGAAAAAGAAGAAAGGTAAAAAAGCGAAGGCTAAAGCTAAAGCCAAAAAGGAAAAGAAGAGTAATGAGCAAAAAGAAAAAAAGGTAAAGGCTAAAAAAGCGAAGAAGAAATCGGTTGTAGAGCAAATTACGAATGTTGTTGAATCGGCTAGTGAAAAAGTAGCAGAGGTAGCAACTAATGTCATTGATGAAGTAGCAGAAAAGGTAAGTCAGGTAGGTGATTTAGCTAAGGAATTGACGGGAGAGGAACCAGCCAAGGAATTATCAGGAGAAGAACTAAGCACTGCTAATGAAGAAAAACTTACTGCTGAGGAAGAAAAAGCGGAAGCGATAAAGAAAGTATTGGAAAAAGTAAATGATACTAGCTCTTTAAATGAGTTGCCTCCTAAAAAGGCAGAAAAAGTAGCTGCCAAGAAAACTCCAGCCCCTAAAGAGGTGCCAGCGATTAATAGTGATGCTCCTGCTGATGATCTTAAAAAGATTAAAGGTATTGGTATGGTGATCGAGAAGCAATTGAATGAGTTAGGTTTTACTACTTTCGCTCAAATTGCTAAACTCACCAAACAACAGATCAAAATGATTGATGAGATTGTCTACTTCCCTGGTCGTGCTGAACAACAAGACTGGAAAGGGCAAGCGAAAGAGTTGATGAAGAAAAAATAATTTTTAGTCAATAGTTGATAGTCAATAGATCATATTCTATTGGCTATCGACTTATGTATTGTTAGGTTCTATACACCGTTGCCACAATTTCTCTCGCAATCTCTCTATTTCTTCTGCTTCTTTCCCTCCATCCTTAATAGCCTTTTTATAAGCCTTCATTTTTTGCATTCCCTCCAATTTATGATGAAAACACAAGGCAAAACGAGCAATCGTTGGAAGTGTTAGTAAATACAATAACATAAGAAGATAACTGGCTGTTAGCCACAATACCAACAAGCTCTGTAAAAAATAAAACAGTGGAAAAATAAGAATCCATACTACGACCCTTACCGTAGGTTCAAATTTCTCATCTGTTGTTTTTTGTTTTGTAATGTGATTTGCAACTCGCCAGGGTAAGTAATTATTCCATATTCCATAGCTATAAAGCGGATATTTCCATAAACCTCCCCCTCCTTGTTTATCATTATTTTTGGCAGAAATATGTTGTACCCCTTGTTCTTCCAAAAGTGTTTCGTAGTGTGTTAAATCCTGTTTGACATTTTCCAATTCCTTCTTCTCTAAGGCTCTCAAATTAGTTATAATCTGTTGACTTGCTATAAGTCGGCAATACATACTATCTGGATTTAGTTTCCACTTTTGGGCTAAATCGGCTTCAAAATAATCTCGCAATCGTTCAATAGTGTTATAAAAAGAACCATTGGGGATATGAATCATCAATTGTTTCATTGCTTCTCCTAAATCGGTGGTAAAAGCTGCAATGGCTTTTTCTTTATCCATATTATAAAGCTGCTGATAGTCCTTTACATTCATTTCTTTTCCAAGCCACATTAATACTTTAGTCCCCACCTTTGTTGCCGATTCATAATAAAGTCCAATAGGGATGACCCATATATTTTGATCAAAATCCGCTTCTTCCAATGCTTGAAAGGCCATTCGTGCGAGTCCTTTTTTAATCGGTTGACGCAAATTTCGAGCAGTTTCAAATGAACCTTCTGGACAAATACTGAACACGCCTCCTGTGTGCAGTATATGGCTACAACGATCAAAAATGGGGGCATTCATGACGCGGGTGTCTACCCCATCCCGTTGGCGATAAATAGGAATCATTTTGAAAGCATCAAACAGCTTTGCTAATAAGGGTTTTTTAAACACATCGCTTCTTGTCATAAAATACAATTGGTGAGGGGTGACAAGTGCGGGTAAGATCGGGTCAAATATGGCATTTTGATGATTCGGGGCGTAAAAACCTCCTTCACCTGAAGGTACTGCCCCCTCTATACGAAGCTCTACTTGATAATAGGATAGAACGATTTTTCGCACCCATGATTCCCAGAAGGCATACCAATAAGAATAGTGTAGATTATTTTTCATATTATTGATAAATATAGGCAATATACTGGCAAAACTGCTTATTTCATTGGCTAAATTTATCACTTAGGCATTGCAAAAAAGGCTTTATTGTGTGAGGGATAGTAGTGGTAGCTTGGCGAAATAGCTGCTTTGTGAGGCAAGGACTAGCGGGGCTGACAGCGGAAGACACCGCTAGGACTATGCCGAACTAGCGGCTATGAGGCAACTACAAACGGATAGCCCGACCTTTTTTGCCTCGTATTCATGCATGCCTTTACAGATGTATGAATACGAGGCAAAAAAGGACACACCCAGAAAAAAATATTATATTGTATATCCAAAGATCATGTAACGATTCTACGAACTTCATAATCTATTGCTTTGGATCAAGTCGCTTTAAATTTTAATCCTACTACACTTCATATTCTCAATGCTATTTTGGGCTTCATTATGTTTGGGGTTGCCCTTGAAATGAAGGTTAGTGACTTTAAATCTATACTACGCACTCCTCGCGCATTGTTGATTGGTTTATTTTGTCAATTTTTACTATTTCCTGCGCTTACCTTCTTATTGATCAGTGTTTTACCTATTCAAGCAAGTATGGCTTTGGGGATGATTTTGGTTGCTGCTTGTCCGGGTGGGAATATTTCGAATTTTATTACACATTTGGCAAAGGGGAATACGGCACTTTCGGTAACGATGTCGGCTGTTTCGACGATGGCAGCGGTGGTAATGACGCCTTTTAATACGTCTTTTTGGGGTAGCAAAAATGAGGGAACGGCTGCAATCCTTCAGAGTTTTACCCTTAACCCGTGGGATATGTTTTGGACGATTCTTATATTACTTGCTTTACCGATGCTAGTGGGATTGGCTATTGCTCATTATTATCCTTCGATTGCTGCGAAGGCTAAAAAACCGATGAAAATCTTTTCGTTGGGCTTTTTTGGGGTATTTGTGATTGCAGCTTTAGCGGCGAATTTCAATCATTTTATCACTTATATTGGTGCGATTGCGTTGACTGTGGCTGTACATAATGCCATTAGTATTGTGACGGGGTATTCGGTGGCGAGTTTGGTAAAGTTGCAGGAGCGTGATCGTCGGGCGGTGGCTATTGAGACGGGGATTCAAAATTCGGGTCTAGGACTAATTCTTATTTTTAATTTTTTTGGGGGGCTAGGTGGGATGGCGATGATTGCTGCTTGGTGGGGAATTTGGCATTTGATTGCGGGATTTGGCTTGGCTTATTTTTGGA
>JAHDCM010000145.1 GCA_020629895.1 Bacteroidota bacterium | reverse complement strand
CGCATCAACAGGCACGAGGCGAAAAAAGGTCGGGCTATCCGCTTGTAGTTGCCTCGTAGAAAAAGTGTTCGGCTAAAGTCCTAGCAGTGTCTTCCTTCGTCAGCCCTGCTAGTCCAAGCCGCACTACTTTTCTACTTCGGCAAGCTACCACTACTATCCCTCACGCAAAATCTTCGCACATCACACATTTTTTCACTCCATCACATATTGTTTACCCCGTCTTGTTCGTTCTACCTCTGGCAAAATCTCCATATTATCCCACAAACCCGTCAACAAAGTAGTTGCATACGCCGAAGGCAAGCCACCTTCTTGCATCAGGCGGTTAGCGGTGATATGATCATAAGAAAGGCGATGTAATTGATAGGACAAAGAACCATTTATCTCGTCCAAAAGTGCATACCACACACTCGTCAGACCCTCATTCGCAGGCATTCCAATCACGCCAGGATTCAACCACAATAAATCCTCTTTTTTTTGGGCAAAAGGCAAACCACAATGCCCCGCCACAATCACCTCACTACCACTCGACTCAAAAGACGCCTGTTTCACTGCCCAATCACTGGAAGCAAAAACAAACTCCGAAATGTAGTCATAACTACCATGCACCAACGTCACCTGCTTATCCGCATATTCAAAACAAATAAAGTCAGGTAGACCTTTCATCCATTTAATGGAGGCTTCAGATAATTGGGCTTGTGCATAAGGGTACCATTGTTTCGAAAAACCATCACAACGCGAACCAGCCCGAAAATCACAACCACAATCCAAAGCGCCACTACGAAGCTGTTCTTCTACATTGCCAATAATCGACTTCGCCCCCCAGTGTATAAACGCTTGTACCGTTTCTTCGGGTTGCGCACAATAACCGACTATATCGCCCGTACACAAACAATGAGTGGGTGGGATTTGTAGCTCATCAGCCACTTGCATCAGTGCCTCTAGTGCCTGCAAATTACTATACACGCCTCCAAATAAAAGGACCCTTCCTTTTAAAGTGCCTATATTGATCGTGGTCTTATCCATATTGGTAGAAAGTATAAAAGAAAACAAGTTAAAATACCCCACACATTCACCCACAATAAATCAGCATACTTTCCCTCTGTAAAAATAAGGGCAGTAGGAAAGGCCTTGAAAACTAGTAAGAAACCAAAGACTAACCCAGCACCAACAGATAGGTAAAAGCTAAGTTTGGGGGCGGGTAGCTTCCAACACAAAAACACGGGCGTTAAGCCAATGACCATCGTTCCACTAATGGTGGTTGCTGATAAAATCTCTGCATTCAAAAATACAGGAATCGTACCTAAAATAGCGATAATCACCATCGCCAACCGCCCAAAAGAAAGGCTATTTCCTAAATTTAAATCAACTGCTAAGAGTTTAGAAAAAGAAGAAAAGGTAGAATCAAGTGTGGAAGCGGCAGAGGTAATCATAATAAAGTTGACAATCAATAAAACACCCAAGCCAAAAGCCTTACTAACTGCTACGGCTGCCTGTCCTTCCATGCCCTGATGTTGGGCAAAAATACCAACCACACTAAATAAAGTAATACACAAGCCTCCTAGTAAAGTGGCCCATAAAAAGCTATGTAGAGTCGTTTTGGGAGAACTAATAAAGCCTCTATCCGTCAAGACAGGATCGTGAAAAGGATAACTAAAGGATTGTAATAGCGCAGTAAGTAATAAGTTGCCACCCATTGCCATCGTCCAAGTTCCAGCACTTAAAACCTCTGTCGCTCCAAAGTCGTCAACACTAAAAATACTCCATAAAATAACACCCAATAAAATAGCAAACAATACCATCTGTATCACATCCGTAAAAATAGAACTACTCAGCCCGCCTTTAAGCGCGTAAGCGAGGGTAAGCAGGGTAAATACAATGATGGCACTGTAATAAGCAGTCGTTCCTATCTCTCCAAAGTAACTGCCAATGACCATCGTATTTGACCATACTTCATTAAACAAACGAATAATAATCAAAACGGAAAATAAGCCCATCGCGCCTTTCCCAAAACGACTACTCAAAAACTGGTGAATACTTTCAAAACCTCCCTTTGTACGAAGTTGGTAAATAATAAGCCCCGCTACCGCAAAAGAAAGGTAATAACCTGCATAAGCCAAACCGCCTACCAAGCCAAAACTCAAACCTAAGTTAGCCGCATTAGTAATGCTCTTGGCAAAAATCCACGAAATAACTAAGCTCCCCGTCAACATCCATACATTGGGAGTGCTGTTGTGTTTTGCTGCCTTGAAAAATTGTTCTTTAGTGCGTGCCAATGGAGATAGTAGAAATAATATTCCACTAGAGAGGAGGATGAGTGACCATTGCCACATTTCGATTTGAGACATCAGTATTGGTGATAGGGTGATAGGGTGATAGGATGATTGGGTGACTGGATGATGGGGTGATTGAATAGCGTTATGTCCACCCAATCAACCAGTCACTCAATCAGGGATTTTCGCGTTATACCTTTATAAAAGCAATTTATTGCAAAATAAACTATGTATAATGCGCTGAAAAATTGTCCTCGTCTCACGTAAATCGTCAATCGTTCAAACGTCTTTCGCGTGAGGGATAGAAGCGGTAGCTTGCCGAACTAGAAAAGTAGAGAGGCTAGGACTAGCAGGGCTGACGAAGGAAGACACTGCTAGGACTTTAGCCGAACACTTTTTATAGGAGGCAACTACAAGCGGATAGCCCGACCTTTTTTCGCCTCGTGCCTGTTGATGCGTGGACGCATCGACGGGCGAGGCGAAAAAAGGACACGCCCCAAAAAAGAAAAAATGATCCCTACAACTTAATCATCCCACCACACAGGTACATTGATACTATTTCCCCCCGTATTAGCCGCTGCTTGTTCATAATTAGCAGTATTTAGCGTTGCTTCCTCCGCAGGATAAGGCATACGAATAGGCATAATACCATCGTTGAGGCTTGCCGAAATAGCTTTGAGTTGTGGAAAACCTGTACGACGATACTCAATCCAACCCTCATAACCATTAATCATATTGGCAATCCACTTTTGTGTAATGATTTGTTCTACGGCCTTACTCGGATCAAAAGCAGCGGTAGTACTAAGATAATCGTCAGGAAGTGGTGTACGCCAATATTCGAAAGCTTGGGTAACAGCCAAGTCGTATAGTGCCTTAGCATCGGCAGTAATAAAGCCCTTGTGGGCGGCTTCTGCTAGTAAAAAATGCGTTTCCCAAGCCGTCATATAATTTGCCGCTAGTTGTCCTGTATTTTCTCGAAAAATAGTCCCTGCTAAGGAGTAATCTGCGAGAGAAATGGTGGTTTGAGAAGCATCAATGCCATTAAGTAAGCCATTATAAGCAGTACCCGACGCATTGGCATAAGGGCGAAAAAGGGTATGGATACGCGGATCATTGAGTGGGGTCAATATATCCTCAATGGTTTCAGACATCACAAAGTTATTAAAATCACCTGCTCGTAAACGCGCCATGCGGAAATTATTGGGTTCGGCATCTGTAAATTGGAAGATGGCGTTTTCTGCATTGGTTTTGATATAGTTGTCCCCTTCATAGAGAACTTGTAATTGCTCGCTAACGTCTACTTTTGATGAAATGCGCATCAATGCTTTGATACGAAGTGAATGGGCAAACTTTATCCAGTCATCTATATCACCACCAAACAGTACATCGCCTGCTATGGTAAAACTGCCTTTGTAGCCTCCAATTAGCTGCGCGCCTTTCTCTAAATTATCTAAAATACCACCTGCTCCCATATAAATGCTTTCTTGTGTATCATACTTAGGGCTTACAAGTCCTGCTTCTCCTCGAAATGCCTCCTGGTAGGGGACATCTCCAAATAGATCAGTAAGTGCCATCGTGAGATAAGCTTTATATATGCGTGCTGGGCCTTCATATACCGCAAAAGTCTCAGAAGCCTGTGCCTTTTGGAGAATAAGTTCAGTATCTCGCAAATTAGTGTATAAAACAGGCCAGGGATTACCTCCCAACTGTGGAGAGTTGAGGGCATGCCGATCAAATAGATTGAAGTCGAGTGCAGTGAGATACTGTCCCAATAGGTTACCTGCTACGAACCCTTCATAAGACATGCGCTCCCCATAGTCGTAAATAACTTGGCGCAATAGCAAATCGGGTTGAACATCAACAGGGGCATTGGGGTTGGTATTGAGTTCCTCAAAATCATTCGTGCAGGCAGATACACTCAAAATGAGAAAGAGAAAGGAGAGTATTTTTTTCATAGTAAGTTTAAAAGTTAATGCCTAGTTTCAAACCGAAACTACGAGTAGTGGCATAAGACATATCTTCAACACCACTGACTAATCCTTGTCCTTGTACGGCTAATTGTTCAGGGTCAAAATGTGGAATTTCACTAATCGCAAATAGATTGCGTCCAATCAGTGCAATATGGATACTAGCTCCTTCTTTTAAAAAGCCTAATTTTTCTTGTTGAATAGGAAACGTATAACCAATGGCTACTTGTCGCAATTTTAAGAAAGAAGCATTATAAACATTATTTTCTTCGTGGTTACGGTCATAGAATTGGCGATAATAACTCTCGGCACTAATAGCGGTTGTATTCGCTTCATAAATCGGATTATCAGCAGTTCCTACATTAATAACACCTACTGCAACAATACCCGCTTCAGGACGGTTGGCAGTTTCTTCTAATTGCCCACCAACAGCGGCTAAAGAAAGTGTTCGAGAAACTAGTTCGCCTCCTTGTCGCCAATCTAATAAAAAGCTGGTATTCCAATTTTTATAACGAAAGGCATTATTGAATCCTACTGTAAAATCAGGGTTGTAATTGCCTAGTTTTTGAAGTTGATTATCAGCAATAAAACGCCCTTCTGAGGTAAGTATAAAATCGCCATTTTCATTTTTTAAATAGCCCGTTCCATAAAAATCGCCAATGCGCCCTCCTTCTTCCACCTGAAACCATACCGTTTGATCAGGATTATTATATACGCGTGAGTAGGCGAGTGTAACACGTCCTTCTTGTTGAGGAAGCGAAACGACGGTCGAGACATTGCGGCTAAAGTTGAAGGCGGTATGCCATTCAAAGGCATTATTTTTAATAGGTGAAGCATTTAAAATGACCTCCCACCCACGAGAACGTACTTTGCCACCATTGAGGACTTGTTCGTTATAACCTGATGAAATGGGGACAGGTAATGATAAAATTTGGTCGCTGGTAAGGGCATTATAATAGGTGACATCCAGTTGGAGCCGATCCTTAAAGAAGCGCATATCGGTTCCGACTTCGAATGCACTGGTGCGTTCTGGAACCAAGCTAGGATTAGGGATAAATGGCTGATTGCTAAAAGTTGGAAGTGAACCAACGGGTGTTTGAGAAACAAAAACACCTGATGTTTGGTAAGGATCGGTGTCGTTGCCTACTTGGGCAATGCTGGCGCGTAGCTTTAGAAAGGAGAAGGATTTTGGTAGGTCAATTAAATGGCTCACCAATAAACTGGCTGATGCTGATGGATAGAAAAAGGAGGTGTTTTGTGTAGAGCTAGGTGTCGCAAGTGAACTCGACCAGTCATTGCGTCCAGTTAAATCTAGGTATAAAAAGTCCCCTAAACCAATTTTCAATAAACCATACAAACTATTGATTCGCTTGTTGCTTTTAAAACCAAAACTTTCAATAGGTGAGGCAGCATTATTAAAGCTAAAAATACCTGGTTGTGCCAGTTGGGTCGTTTGCGTTTGAATCGTATTAGCTTGTAGGTCTAAGCGATTCCCTCCTACGGAAACTGCCAAATCAATAGCTCCTATTGCTCGCTCGTAGTTGACTAAAAAATCACTATTGATCTCTCGGTAATTTACATCATGTTCGGCATAAGCTCCATTTCTAAAACGATTGGTGCTAAAATTTCGCAAGAAGCTGCGCTTTTCATTCGAGTAGTCGATACCTGAACGCAGGTGAATACTTAGGTGTGACGAAAGGTCTTGTCGTAAACTAATATTTCCAAATAGGCGATCTCTAGCAAATGCGTTGCGATTTTCGTGGAGGATGAAGTAAGGATTGTCAAAAAAAGTATAGTTAAAGGAGTATTGTTGGAGTCCTTCTAAGCCAGGTTGCCAGTAATTTTTTAGATTTTCCGTATTCAAGGAGCGTGGACCCCAAGCGACTAAGGAGTAATTTACATTTTCTGATCCATAACCATTCGAGGGGCGATTATCACTGCCTGAATGAATATAATTGATATGAGTACTAATCTTAGTTTTTTCGGTAAGTAAGAATCCTAATCTGGCACTTACTGTTTGTCGATCCAAATTGACACCTGGAATAATTGATTGACTGCGCAAATCAGTAAAAGATAGGCGATAATTACCTGTCTGATTACTCGTTGATAACGCTACATTATTAATCGTCGTAATACCTGTTCGATAGAAGTTTTTTAAATTATCTGGATGTGCATTGAAAGGAGTGGGAGAGATCGTTTCGTCACTATATAAACCTGTGTCTCCACCGCGTACCTGCGAGCCGTCAGCAAGTGTAACAGGGCTATCAAATTGAGGAATCAAATTACCTGCATCTAGTTCGGGACCCCAACTATAAGTGATATTGTCATTCGTTCCTCCCCCCAAGCCATCTACAAAAGCAAACTGTCCTGAATTGCCCTGCCCATAATCATTTTGAAACTGAGGAAGTTGAAAGGGGCGATCTAAAAAAACACTAGAGTTAATACTTACCCCCAAACCAGTACTTTCAGAACCATCTTTCGTATTGATAATCACCACTCCATTACTAGCTCGTGTGCCATACAATGCTGCTGCACTTGGCCCTTTTAGTACTGATACCGTAGCAATATCATCAGGATTAACCGCCATTGCTCCATTGCCAAAATCTACCTCTTGAAATCCAGCCGCCGCTTCAGAAGTAAAGTTAAACACCGTATTATTATTAATAGGAGTACCATCCACAATAAAAAGCGGGTTATTATTAGTAAACGATTGTTCCCCACGAATGGTAATTTTCGAGGATGAACCCACTCCCGTTGCTCCACCAGGACTCACATTGACACCTGCTAATTTTCCTGCCACATTATCCAAGAAATTGGTAGCTTTCACCTCATTTACACTTGCTGCATCCAATTTTTGTACTGCATAGCCTAGTTCTTTCGATTCGCGTTGCCGATTTAAAGCGGTTACTACTACTTCTCCCAAACCCGTAGCTGCTAGTTGCATCTGTACATGGATGATCGAGCGATTTTCAACAGGAATTTCAAGTGTACGATAGCCCAAAAAAGAAAAAATCAACGTTTCTATTTCCGCTGCTTCTATCGAATACTGCCCCTCTACATTGCTGCTAGTACCTATTGAGCTGCCTTTAATAATAATATTAACATTAGGCAGCGTGGTGCCATCTTCCCCTGTTATCGTTCCTGTAACCCTTTGTTGGGCGAAACTCGATGTGGTCATACAAAGAGCCAACATCAATAAAATCCAGCGCATAAATGAGTGATAATTAAAATGATTTCCAAAGCATCAAAGGTAAAGAACTTATTCAAAATGAACTGTCAAAAAATCGACAAGGGACAACTACAATCAACTGATGCTTATCTTTTCTTGTTCGTCATCATCCGATTCACCATCATAACCACAAACACCCATACGAGGAGAGTTCGTTACCCGATGATAGTATTCCGTATCCTCATCATGACAATCAGCACAATAAAAAGGATTTTTCCCATTATAATAATCTTCCATAACAAGGATCGTTGCCTGCTTTTTCTCACACTGTCCACATAAAGCATCTGGTGGATTATTGCGTACCAAAATACTTAATTCTTTAGGGGCATTAGGCAATGCATAAGCTCCCTTAATTTCTATGTCTACATAAGTCGAAGAACCCCAATCGTAAACATACTCACACTTAAATCCATCGTAAAAAATCTTTCGCATCATCTGATCCATGTCTATTTCCTCCCGATCAACCATAAAACTACTTAGATGTCCACAACACTCCATCCAATAATTTCGAAGAAAATGATCCAAGTCATACAGATGGCTTTTGAGTGGAGCCAATATATACATATAATGATGCCCCGCATTCGCTCTAATCAAAAAATGAGTGTCGTTTTGTTTAGGAGCTGTTTCTTTAGTTAAATGCGTTTTAATATGCCGTAGTAAACTAGAAGCAGCATACTCTTTTTCACAAATACGACAAACACCTTTTACTTTTGTTGTTGCCATAATTCTTGATTTTTATTCGTTTTGAAAATAGTAGAAGGAATAAGTTACGAAAGTAAATAAATAGTTCAAACTCGCCTCTTAATTTAATCGCTTATTTATCTATCTCTTTAGAGGCTGTCTTGATTTTAGAATTGGAGCTGAAAAAGTCAGATTTTTGGTTC
>JAHDCM010000144.1 GCA_020629895.1 Bacteroidota bacterium | reverse complement strand
GATGAGGTTTTGGAGCCATTGTTGGTATTTTTTTGTTTGTTGGGCTAGTGTTGGGGGGACTTGAATAATGGAGTAGTGCGGGCATCGTTTTTGGGCATTGGGGATGGCGGTGAGGATGTGACTATTTTTGAGATTTAGGGTGTGTATGACGGCTTGGGCGCGGGTGAGGTGTCCTAAGCCGCCACCGATGGCGTAATAGAGTGTCTGGTGCGATGTGCGATGTGCGACGTGTGATGAAGATGCGTCGTTTTGCATGTATTTAAAGGAGTTTGGGTTCTTTTATCGGGAGAGGAGTTCGGTGATGATGATGAGTTGGTGGATGGGTTCGATATCGGGAATTAGGAAGACACCCCAGTTGATTGGAGGGTGTGCGTTTGGATTGATCTTTATGGTTTGTCCGTCGATTAGTTGTAGGTGGCCATCGTTAGGATCGAAGGGGGAACGGGTGATTTCTTGTTCGTCTTTTTTGAGTTTGAGGTCTCCTGAGTCGGAAATACTTAGTTTATAAGCATTTAAGCCTTCTTCATTATCACTAATTTTAAGGCGTCCATCATCCATAATTTTAACTTTCCAAAGTAGGTCGCCATTGGCTTTGCGGACTTTGAAACCGTAGTCTTTCATTTTCACTTCTGCATAAGTGCCTTTTCCTGAACGATATTTCTTTTTATCAGACTTGGTATAGGAACCTTTTAGGGCTAGAGTGGGTGTTTTGATGAGTGCGTTTTTGCCTGGACTGATCATTCCTAGTAGGTCGCCTGTGGGATCATAAATTTGTATTGTTTTGGAGAAAGAATTGTTGGCAGCTTTAGGAGCAGGTATGTCGGTATTATTGGGTTGTGTACCTTGTTGCCAATCGTTGTTGTCTGTACTGGTTGTATTATTGTTGTTACAGGCAATGGTGAGTGTGATAAGTAGTAGGATCGTAATGTGTTTCATGGTTTAGTATTTGTGAGACGTGCGATATGCAATATTTTGAAAAGTATTATGAAAATGCATGGAGATAGTTTTGAGTTTCCTTTTGGGCGTTAAAGTTTTGATAAATGTGTTTTTGTAGACTTTTCCCCATTTCTTGTAATTGTTGAGGAGGTGTTTTGATAGACTGATGAAGTGCTTGCAGACAGGCATTTTGGTGGTTAGGTGGAAATAAGAAGCCATATTTTCCAGTTGCTAGTACATCTTTCATGCCATCGGTATTGCTGGCAATAATGGGAATGCCTAGTGCGGCTGCTTCGAGTAGTACATTGGGCATGCCATCGTAGAAAGAAGGAATGGCGATGAGGTCGCATGTGGGGTAAAATTTTAAGAGTTCATAACGGTCTTGGAAGGGAAGATAGGTATAATTGAGCTTGCTTTCTTGTAGTAATTGTTGGGTTTTAGGAGTGATTGCTCCGATGAGTAGGAGGTGGATACTGGTGCTTAGATTGGGACTTTTTAGTATGGTTTTTAAGAAAAAATCTACTCCCTTTTTTGCTTTGATATGTCCAAAGATCCCTATTACTTTTTGAGCTTTGGTGACATTCTTTTCCCTCCAAGTTTGGGCAAATTGGAGATGAGATTTTAGGGGTTTCCAGTTTGAGATGTCAATGCCGTTGGGCGTATAGACTGCCTTTTCTTGTTGGAGCCATTGGTTGATTTGTTGTACTTTATTTTGGGTGACTGCTAGAACTTTGGTAGAGGCTTCTAGGGCTTCTCGAAGGATAGGACGTTTGCGAGGAGCGAAAATAGCTTGGTCGAAGTCGTTGCCGCGTATGCAGGTAAAAAGGGGAATAGATAACCATTTCTGAAAAATAGGAGCTGCTAAAATGGGAAGAAAGCCGCCAAAGGCAACTAATTGGGTGGAGGTTTGTTGATGCCAGTTTTGTTGGTGGATGAATTGATAGCTTTGTTGTAGAACATGGGCGGGATCTTCTACGAGTGGAATGGCGGTGTAGGTGCCATTTTCTTGGATTTGGGTTTGAAAGGCAGGGCGACGATTGGTGAAGTGGATGAGGTGTACAGGAGTGTCTGCTTGTCTTAGGTTGGTAGTAATGCGGTCACATGATTGGGCCATGCCGCCACGGTTGGGGTAATAGTTTTCGGTGAGCCAGATGAGGGGCATGGTGCTTTGGTGATTGGATGATGGGAGGATAGGATGATTGGATTAGCTATCGAAGAAATTGTCACTTAATTGATCGTCCATATCCATGTAGATAAAGCGATTGTTGAAGGCTTCATAATCTTCAGGAATAAAAGGTTCATGTTCTACTTTAATCCACACATTTCGTCGAAGTGTTTCGTACCATTTGTCGGTAAGTTGTTGGTCGGCATTGGGTGAATAATCGTAGGTTTGGGGCGTTTTTTCCATGAAGCAGGCTCCACACATAATCACCTCCTTTCCAATATCATGTTTAGTACATACCCAAGTATTACACTCGCTACATTTACCGATAGCTTTTTCGCTACAATCCTGAAGGATAAAAAAACCTTTTTTGATTTTACATAAATTTCCTAGTTCATAGTCTTTAACCATTTTATCTTGCCCATAGCAATCTACACAAATAATGTCGTTAGGATCATGGGTGGCGTTATGGGTTTCACAAAGCCACTTATTACATTGTTTACACTGACCAATCGCTTCGGTAGTACAATCTTGTTGGACGAATTTACTTTTTTTGATGTCGCAGGTGGGCATAATGGTTGTGATTCTGGTTGGTTATGAGATGGGAGAAACGAGTTTATACGTTTGCATGATTGCTGTTAGAAATTTTTCAGGTTCAACCGAATATTCTGAACCTGTTGGGAAACTATGCCCTTTCTGTTTTTCTTTGATTTTGCGAGTAAAAATATAATGTGTTGTCGTTTCGTAAAATTGAGGGTCTTGCATATTGGGATCACACAATTGGTACATACTTTTGTCGAAAGCGACTTTTATTTTGGCTCGGTGGTACACCTTGTGTTTAGTTTTGGTTTTTACCTTTCCGCTAGTTCGTTTTCTGGTAGTGGTAATTTCACTAATTTCATCTTGTGCTTCCCAGTCAATGATCGTATTGTCCCGTAAACGAATTTTGCCATCTCCCCAATGGTGTTCAAAGATTCTCAGTTTTATTTTATTGGGGGCATACCAAGTTCCTCCCACATTACTTTGAGTTTGTTTAATGAGGTTACTATCCTTTTTCATATCGGTAAAATCGAGGTGTAAACGCATTTTACTGGCAGGATGAATGTCTTCATGAAGTGCATATAACACAGGATAGGCAAATTTGCGAAGATGATTGATGATATTAGTAGTACTAAAACGGTGATAGCTATAAATACCCAAAATAAGTGCTAGGATTATGGCAGGAATGATAAACAGCGGGTAAGCAAGATCATAAGAAAGTACAAAAAATAGGATAGCAATAAGTAGGATTGAAATAGCACCAATCGCAGCCCATTGAAAACTAGAACGAGTACGAGTATCATCATTAATTTCATCATAACGAGCAATACCTTTAAAGAGCTTGAGCCATTTTTTGAGCCGTAAATAGCCTGTATATTCTTTGTCCTTTAGAAATTGCTGTTGATCTACATCAAGTTCTTTCCAAGCCTGTCTAATTTTGGAGCCGAGCATGGGTTAGGTATTGGTGAGTGATAGATAAGTAAAAGATAAGTCTTTTTGTTTATGTTTCCAAAGGTGTTGTATAGAAATTAGAGCTAATGCATTTTCTTCTATTGCCTTTCGATGTGCTGTTTCTTCCAATAGGTAGCGAATAGCTACGGATAGTTCGGCAGGGCGTTCGGGACGGACTAAATGCCCTGTTTGACCATCTGTAATAATTTCTCGTGTTACCGCTAAATTAGAAGCAACAACAGCTGTGCCACAAGCCATTGATTCGAATATTTTGAGAGGAGAACATCCTTGTTCTATATTACGACTATTGGCTTTGAGAGGTGCCACAGAAAGTAGCGCGTGTTGTACCCAATTATGTAACTTTACTTTAGAGAGTTGGTAGTGCCAGATGATCTTATCACCAATTCCTAATTTTTCGGCTAGTTTGAGGAAAGGCTTTGCATAACGTTGTTTGTTCGAGCAACAAATGACCAAGTACAAATCTTCCCAATCTTGCAGACCCGCAAAAGCTTTGAGGAGATCATCTACCCCTTGCCAGGTTTGTAAGGCACCAAAGTAAATGATATATTTTTCAGGAGCTTCAGGTGGTTTGGGTAGAGAAGCGGGGATATTGGTACCATTGGTAATCACTTTTATTTTTTGCTGTTCGACTTGCCGTTTTTCGAGTACATATTTTTCAATCACCTTTGAAGGAACCACAATTTGATCGGCTTCTTTCAAGCAGAAACTTTCGAGTTGGATTATTTTGTCGAGTAGTGTTTGTGGGAGTTGGTAATGGTAAGGAAGTTCGATAGAAGGAAGCGCGTTAACCTCAAAAAGTACAGGATAATTTCTATTGGCGTCTAGCACAGCCAAGGCACTCCATATATCTCGAATATGCACTAGTTGCAAGTTTTGTTGTTGTCGCACAAGTTGTTGTAAACTGGCTCCATATTGATTGGCGCGATCTAAATAATTGGGGATGGAGGAATTGAATCGACGGATGTTGACCGTATCCTCTTGTTGCCACTTGGGGAGTAGTTCATTACCCAATACATATAATAAACCACCCTTGTAGGTTTGAAAAAGAGTTTGCGAGAAGTAGTAAATATGGGTAGCTGCACCTTTAGAGGAAGGGTAGAGGTCAAAAGCAGCGTAGAGGCTTGGGTACTGGTGGGTCATTGGTTATTTTTTCGAATTACAAAATACACATATCCTTTTGGATCTTTAATTCCTTGTGAATGGATGGTGTATTTTTGTTGTAAGGACTTTGCGCCAATTACTTGCCAAGCAATTAGTTGCTTAAACCAATCATTAGAAGCTACCTTTACTTTGTCTAATGCTGCATCAGTTAAGTTGGCTCCTTGTAGATTGGCTTTAAATAAATTACCGCCCTCTAAATTAACATTTGTTAAGTTGGTTCCTTGCAAATTGGCATTCATCAACTCACACTGTTGTAAATTACTGCCCTCTAAGCGGGCATTTTTGAGATTAGCTTTCGCCATTTTTGCTTGATGCAAATCACAATTTTCCATAAAGGCATCTTGAAAAGAAGCACGCCTCAAATTGCTATGGTCTAACTGTACTTGGCGAAGGATAGCGCGATTAAATTTGCAAAGGGGGAGTTTGGCAAAACTCATACGTGTTTGAAGCAGTTGACTACCTGAAAAGTTAGCTTCAGAGGCTTGTATTTCTTGTAAATTAGCTGCTACTAAATTGGCATTATTTAATTGGGCAAAATCGAGTTTGGCATTGTTTAATTGAGCCGTATGTAATTGGGCGTGGTGTAATTTAGCCCCTTCTAAGTTCGATTCACTCAGCTGAGAATTATTTAACTTTGCTTCATTTAGAAAGGCATTTTGTAGGTTGATTGCATGGACACCCCGTTCATTTAAGCGACGAATCAAACCACTGAGCCGAAAGGTGACTTCTTTGCTTTCTAAGCCTCGAAAGTCGGCAATTTCTTCGGTATAACGTCGTATTTCGTCGCGTTTGGTTTTGAGGCGGTCATAAATAGAGAGGATGATACCGAATAGGATGATGTCGAATAACATGCCATACATTTCAGCGGCGATGTTTTGGGCAAAACCATCAGGATATAGTTGTGTGGTTATACAAGTAGCTATAACTACTAGGAATAGCCATATCGCAAAGGCCACCAAAAATAATTGGGTAGGAGACTCTAAAGCCCAGTTTTTGAAGCGTTGCCAGCGGGACATTATTATATAGGATTCAGGTTTTAGGGGTCAGGATTCAGGTTTTTTCTTTTTATTAAACCAAGTTCGTAGATAAAGATAATACTTCCAAATAGTTCTACTAATTTTTAATGTATTGATCAAGCTATCTCCTGAAACCTGTCTCCTCAACTTACCCTCTCTCCAACACCAACAAAGTAATCTCTGGTAAAATCCCAATTCTTCCTGGGTAGCCTAGTACACCGAAGCCCCGATTCACATACAAAAATTGCTTTCCTTTTTGGTACAAGCCCGCCCATTGTGGGTATGGATATTGCGCAGGACTCCATTTGAAAAAGCGCGTTTCGATACCGAACTGTCCACCATGTGTATGACCAGATAAGGTAAGGTCAATATCTTGGAAATGGGTATTTACTTGATCATCCCAATGCGAAGGGTCATGCGAAAGGAGAATTTTCATGGGGATGTCTTGGGTGCCTTGATAGGCGATATCCAAACGTCCGTATTTGTGGAAGCGTGCATTTGCTGAGTAATTTTCTACTCCAATAATAGCAAGTGGTGTCTCATTGATATGGATGATCTCACTTTCATTACGTAATAGTTTCCAACCAAGTAGGCGATGAATATCAAGTAGTTTATTAAAGCTTTTTGTTTTGATGTCTCGTCGATCCTCTTCATTAAAGGCACGTATATAGTCGCCATAATCATGATTTCCTAAAATAGCATATACCCCATGTTTTGCCTTAATTTGCTTAAAAATGTCCACAAACTCATCCATTTCATCAGCGATACTATTGACCAAGTCGCCTGTAAAAAAGACAATGTCTGCTTGTAAAGCATTGATTTGTTTGACTGCTTTTTCGAGTGGAGCTTTACGCGAAAAACTACCTGCGTGAATATCAGAGAGTTGCACAATTTTAAGTCCATTAAAGGCGGGCGGTAATTCTGGGAGTAACACATTGGTACGGTATACGCGAAAGCGGTATTGGTTACGTAGAATCCCATAAGGCATTAATAACAATGGTAATGCGCCTACAAATAGGGCGATTTGTGCCATGAAGGGCGAATAGGTATTGGAGGTAAAACTGGCACTACTGAAAGAGCGATATACAAAAATGATTAAACGGCGAACTTCATCTAGTACAAAGGTAGAGGCAATGAGTACATGGGCAAAAATGATGATACCTGCAAAGGCATATAAGAATCGGCGAAGGCCTTTGTTGGAAAGTAGTGGGAGGCGAATTAATCCTAATAATACAGGCAATATGAGCATGAATAAGAGGAAATAGTAAATACTCCAAGCAATGGTTTGTATAGCTGCATCATAATGGATAAATGCAGTGTTAAAGGCTTGATAGACATAATACTGAAAGGAGAATAAAAAGCCTATTAAAAGGATCAGACGCATAATCTTTTACTTGTACCAATAATGATTTGATAGTGATACACCATAAGTGTATTAAATGAGAACGATTTTAAAATCAAATGGTTCGTAAGTAACGATCTTTAATATTATGTCGCAGTACAAAATAAATATACCCTATCCAAGCCATCATGCCCAGATGAAGCACATCATTATCCGAAAACCAAATTCCTTTTTGCCAAAGAAACTGGGTCATATTTGCCATCATGTAGCCATAGTAAATACCCACTGTTAAAAATAGAATAAACCATGAGACCATCAACTGCCTTAATAATTGCTTTTTATTCCGAAAATATTGGAAGGCATTACTAATTAAAATGAAGCAGTAACTAGGAGTAACAAATAAGATCATCCACTCAAAGGAAAGCAAAAAACGATTAGGTAGTATAAGTCCTACGAGTATTGTAGCTAAATAAATGACACTAATCAACAAGGCTATTGTTTGAGCCAATTGTTGCCATTTTTTCGAAAAACAGGTATAAGCCACACCAATCAACAAAGCTCCTGCACTTGCCACTGTTAGTATTTCATAGCCAATTTCCCACCAAGAAGTCCATATACAATGAGGCCGACCGTCACATTTTATTTCATACCCAAATGCTTGGTAGCTGGTTCCTGCCAACAATGCTCCTATTCCTCCTAGTAGTAGTGAAATGCCCCACCATTTTCGAGATACTTGTTGTTGATGTCTTGTCATAAAAAAATACCCTACGAATATAGAGAGAAGAGCTAACAAATACACAATAATAGAAGAGGTAGGCTGGCTAATGGTGATTTGACCAATTTGATAACAAGGTTGATGTACACACCATTCATCGGGGGAGGAGATGGTTTCGTGTTTTAACTTTTCTAGTTGCGTACAGCTAGTGGATAGGAGTAAAAAAAATAATAGTGAAATCTTTTCTCTCATACTTGAAGAATTCGCGTTTATGCAAAATTTTAACAAAAGTAAAGATATTGAAAAGTGGTGATATTAGAAATGATTAAAGACAGTGAGTGATTGAGTGGGTGTTACGCGTATATTGTAAAATCCCCATGATTTTGTATATTTAATTATTCATAATAATTATGCGAATCATCCAACTGAACAAATGGCGACCATCCTCAAAAAATATCAATATGATCCTGAAAAAGACTTCTTAGGAAAAGGAGCGATAGGGCGTGTGTATCGTGTCAAAGACATAGTGTTGGGACGAT
>JAHDCM010000143.1:5030-8399 GCA_020629895.1 Bacteroidota bacterium | reverse complement strand
AGTGGTAGCTTGGCGAAGTAGAAACATGTTGAGGCTACGCCTAGCAGGGCTGACAACGGAAGACACTGCTAGGCGTATTAGCCGCACTTGTTTTCTACGAGGCAACTACAAACGAATAGCCCGACCCCATTTTGGACAATCAACCTGATAAGTTTCGATTGTCCAAAATGGGGACACGCCCAAAAAAATAATCATCATTCAATACTGCTTTACTGTCGCTGTAAAACCATCACCTTTGCCCTATCAAAATAGGTAAAATATAAGGCGGCTGCCATTGACAATAATAAATAACTAATAACTAGATAGGTTCCGAAGGGTAGCCACTGTTCTAGCCCATACCAGCCATTGAAATGAGCAATAAGCCCAAAGCCGATCAGGAGTTTTAGTAGTTCGGCAGGAAGATTGAGGCGGCTGCCATCCATTAAGGAAGTGTAGGCAAAAATGGAAATAACGAGGAATAAACCGTATAAAACGACTTCTACAAAGGTAAAATCGGCTATACGATTGAATAGGTACATCATCAACGCAAAATGGAAAGTAAGTTGTAAGAATATCCAAATGGTCAAAGCCCAGCTTCCTTGTGTTTCATATTTTTTTTGTGTGTAAGGGTTGTGGGTCACATTAATCGGAAATTTGGCGCGCACATCGGCAGGTCGCCATCCAGTGGGCATAAACCAAATACGTAGCTTATCCCTCCAGCTTTGTGTACGCCAAGCATCTTTAATGAGTAACCAAAGGTGTTGGTAATTGATGAGAATCGGATTCCAAGTTTCTACGGGCTTTTTTACTCCATACACAGGTGGCACATCTGCCAATTCTTCCTGAAAAGTACCAAACCATTTGTCCCATAAAATAAATATCTGCCCAAAGTTTTTATCTAAATATTCATCATTGATAGCATGGTGTACTCGATGATGAGAGGGGGTAACAATAATATGCTCCAAAAAGCCCATTTTGTCAATGAGGCGGGTGTGGTACCAAAACTGTAAAAAGAGATGAATAGGCGCAATAATAGCAACTACTTTGGCAGGAACACCGAGTAGTGCCATCGGTAAATACAAAAAGAAAAAGATACCGAATATATTGGAAATGCTTTGACGTAAGGCGCAAGCAAGGTTAAACTCTTCACTGCTATGGTGTACAATATGGCGATTCCAAAAAACATTGATTTCGTGTTCCCAACGATGTGACCAATAACCTACAAAATCTTTCCCAATAAATGCCAATACGTACAAGGCGATAGATGATTGTATTTCGAATACAGCCAAGTGACTAACCATCCATTCATAGCTCACAATGACGATGGTGAGGCCTAATACATCACGTATAATATTGGTCATCCCCGAGCTCAAACTACTCACCATATCAAAAGGCCGATTTACCTCAATACCTCGCCATCTACTAAACAGAAACTCAATAGTAATTAGAAGCATAAAAATAGGAATACCAATATTGAGGGCGGTGGCGTAACTTTCCATGTTATATCATTTAAATGATGATTGATTCAGGGAGCTATATAGTTTATCTCATTTTATCTTATTAGAGTAAAGAACTGTATTTCCTCTTCATTAAGTACATATAAAAAACCTTTTTCCACACGTACATCTTTAGTAGATGCCGACTTGGGAATACGAATCGCTTGTGGCTCTCTTGAAAAGACATGGTAGATATTTAGTAAGCCTTGATCGTAATACAAAATTTGATTGTTGAGTACTTGAAAAGAACGTAGATCGGCTTTACCAATATCAGAAGAAGAAGCTGACGTATAATAAGTCCCAAAAATATCGAACATAATCACTCCCATCTTAGGCACATTGACATAAATCAAGCCGTCTTTCTCCATCATAAAGTTGGGTTCTATTTCTTCACCAAGTAAAGCCAGTACATCTTGACTTTGATAAATCACCTTATAACTACTGTTAATTTTTTTGAGGCGATTATCATCCATGTCATAGACCCAGATATAGTTATCGTGCGACATACAGGCAGCAGCAACATTGTCGATACCAACACTTGACAATTTGTACATCCGCTTTTTATTCAGTCGAAAATCGGTCGTAATGATCGTTCCTTGTTCTTTATAAAACAACATCACATTAAAGGGTGTCTTCGCGTCAATAGAATGCAGCGGGCCAAATTTATTTTCACTAAAAAAACCCATCCGATTACCTACCGAATCATACTTAATCACTTGGTTTTTCTCGTTAATCACATAAGCACTCTTCAAAGGATCAGTGGTCATAAAAGTGCCTTTGACAGGAATGGTTTTGGTGAGTTGATAATCATGAGGCAGGGGTCGAAAACTCATTCCGATCATCAGTGTTAGCATGACTAGGACACATAGGAGGCTGCTCCCTTTCAAAAAAGTGAAGTTCGATATCTTCTCCGTTGAATAAGGCATAAGAAAAATGTTTTATCCAGTCTCCTAAATTGACATAATAACTATCAGGAGACAGTTGTTTTTTCATCGGCAAATGCCGATGTCCAAAAATAAAATAATCTACTTGCTGTTGGGCGCGTTTTCTAAGGGCGTATTGTAATAAACGTTCTGTTTCTTCGTCGTAGGCACTCTTCTCTTCATATTCCTCATTAGATAGACGACTTTTATGGGAGAAATAGTTGGCTACACCAATCGCCCAATTGGGATGAATCGCTCCTAATAACCACTGACAAAGGCGATTCGTAAAGAAATATTTCTTCAACCACTTGTATTTGGTATCACCTGGCCCCAATCCGTCACCGTGTGCAATAAAAAATCGCTTCCCGCCTATTTCCCTGATAATGGATTGATGGTACACGGGAATGTTTAATTCTTCCTCAAAATACCCAAACATCCACAAATCATGATTTCCTGTCAAGAAATAAATAGGAATGTCTTGGTCTCTTAGCTCGGCTAATTTTCCAAACAAACGCACATAGCCTCGCGGAACGACGGTTTTGTACTCAAACCAAAAATCAAACAGGTCGCCTACAATATAAACAGCCGTGGCGTCACTTTTGATTTGGTCGAGCCAACGAACAAACTTTTTTTCGCGTAGGAGGCTCGCTTCTCGATTGGGTGCGCCGAGGTGCATATCAGAAGCAAAATATACGCGGGGAGTCAATTTTTCCATGATCAATTACAAAATTACAGAAATTTGTTAGTTCAAAGTAATATTTTCTTTTTTGAACCACTGATTATATAGTGGTGTACACTTATCAATCATCAAGGATTATCCCTTTTAAGTCAAAAAAAGCACTTTGTAGATGATTTATTTTAATATTTTTACAATTCATAAAAATATTACATAGCTCTTTTTTAATTTTGCACTCAAATAATATGCATGACGCTATTCTGAGAATAGTGATTGCTTTTCAAAAACCAAATTT
>JAHDCM010000143.1:0-4930 GCA_020629895.1 Bacteroidota bacterium | reverse complement strand
CGCACCATTTACAACGATTTGCAACATACCAAACTAGAAGTAAAATTCGATTGGAGTAAAGCCTATTTATATGGTAAAGCTACTATCGACATCAAACCTCACTATTATAAAACAGATAGTGTAATACTAGATGCTAAAGGTTTTGACATCAATAGTGTCGAACTAGTAGGAAAGAGTGGAAACAAGTCTTTAGAGTACGAATATGTCGATAGTTTATTGCTCAAAATCAAACTAGATCGCGAATATACGCGTGATGAAGTGTACACCTTGTTCATAGATTATACCGCTAAACCTGATGAACTTCCAGAAGGAGGAGGCGAAGCAATTAGTGATCGGAAAGGCTTATACTTTATCAACCCAAATAATGCTGTAAAAGACAAACCACAACAAATCTGGACACAAGGAGAACCCGAATCTTCTTCTTGTTGGTTTCCAACTATCGACTCGCCCAACCAAAATACCTCACAAGAAATCATCATGACCGTTCAAGATAAGTATATCACCTTATCAAATGGCGTCTTATTGAGTTCTAAGAAAGACGGAAAAGGAATGCGTACCGACCACTGGAAACAAGAAACACCTCATGCGCCTTACTTATTTATGATGGCAGTAGGAGATTTTGCCATGATACCCGATAAGTGGAAAAATTTGGAGGTTAACTATTACGTAGAACCTGCCTATGAAAAAGACGCCAAAGCAATTTTTGGAAAAACACCTAAAATGCTAACACTTTTCAGTGAGCAACTACGCTACCCTTATCCCTGGGATAAATACTCGCAAATTGTAGTACGCGATTATGTTTCGGGTGCTATGGAAAATACTACGGCTGTTGTATTCGGAGAATTTGCACAAAATACCACTCGTCAATTACTCGACTTTGATGTAGAGTCAATCGTTGCTCACGAATTATTCCACCACTGGTTTGGTGATCTAGTAACCTGCGAATCATGGGCAAATCTACCGCTTAACGAGTCTTTTGCAACTTATAGTGAATACCTTTGGTACGAAGCCGAATATGGCGACTATGAAGCTGATCACGAATTAGCCAACAAATTACGTTCTTACCTTCGTGAAGCAAGAGGAGGACATAAAGACATGATCCGTTTCTACCACGAAAAACCACTTGACATGTTCGACTCGCACTCCTACGCCAAAGGAGGATGCATTCTGCACATGCTACGAATGGAACTAGGAGACGAGGCTTTCTTTGATGGCTTATCACGCTACCTGCACGACAACAAACACCAATCAGTAGAAATTCACAACCTACGTCTAGCAATGGAGAAAGTAACTGGTCAAGACCTCAACTGGTTCTTCAACCAATGGTTCCTAGCAAAAGGACATCCCGAATTAGACATCAAATATGGCTATGACGAGGATGCACAAGTAGCAACTGTCACCGTATCACAAAACCAAGATTTAAAAGAGCTTCCGCTTTATCGACTACCTGTTTGGGTAGATGTGTACATGCCTGATGGTAGTATGAAACATGAAAAAGTAGTAGTAACGCAGAAAGAACAAACCTTCAAATTTCCAGCAAAGGTAAAACCATCCTTTATCAACTTCGACGCTGACAAAGCACTCGTTTGTGAAAAAGAAGAAAACAAATCACCTGCCGAATTAATGGCGCAATACAAACGCGCACCTAAGTACTTAGATAAAATGGAAGCTCTTAAAGTGATTAGCAAACAAGAGCGTTCACCCGAAGTCATAGCCATTATGCAAGATGCCTTAAAAAGCGATTTCTGGGGCATTCGTCGATACGCTATCAGCAATTATAAATTTACCGATTGGGAAAAAGACGGCGACTTCTTAGCTGCTTTAGAAAATATTGTTAAAAACGATCCTAAATCAAGAGTACGTAGCACTGCCATCAATAAATTGGCAAAAACAAATAATGGTGATTATACCCAATTATTCCGCAATGCTTTCGAAAAAGACCAATCTTACAGCGTTATGAACGCAGGTTTAAATGCCTTGAGTGGCTTAGATGGGAAACAGGCAATGGAACTGGCTACCAAAAACGAAGATAATCAATATGTTATTCCAAGTGTACTAGGAGTCTATGCCAAACATGCCGAAGCAGGCAAAGAAGCGGCTTTCGAAAACGCTTATAAAAATGTAAGTAATGCAGGTACCAAATGGGCTGCCTTAGAGCAGTATTCTAAGTATATTGTTCGCTTCGATGACAAGAGCCTTGATCGCGGTTTAGCCCTTTTTGAAGATGCTGCCATGACTGCTGATCCGTGGTGGTTAAAAATGGGAGCCATTCGCTCTATCATGAATGTATCACAGCACTTTACGGGCGAAAAAGAGGCCATAGAAGCACAACTGGCAGGAGCTAGTGATGCCGAAAAAACCAAACTAGAAGCACAACTCGAAAAAGTCACGAAACGTACAGAAAGTACTACTGGCTTGATTCAAAAAATCATGTCTAGTACTAAAGATGCCAATCTATTGAAAAACTTAGGTGGAATGATGATGGGGCAGTAGCTAATTCGGATTTTTTCCTATCTTGGGGGCAAAATAATACCTAAAGAGGTATTGTTTTGCCCTCTTTTGTTTTTTCAAAAAATCAAATTTTAACACTATGAAAATCGTTCAAATATTTGCCTCTATCCTCCTTATTTTTGGCATTTTACTCCTCATTTTTGGCTGCCTCCTCTATATGGGTTTTATTGATATGGATTTAGAAAAAGGACGCTGGCTCACTCCCATCGTACTAGGTGGTATCTTCTTTGCAGGCGGTATGTTACTTTTCAAATATTTGATCTCCAATAAATAAAAGCACGCTGTCCCCATTAAAACGTTTTGTTTCAACCATTAAGACGTTCTGTTTCAACCACCATTAAGGCGTTTTACAAAACGTCTCTACTTCACTCATTCACTCATTAATATATGGGCGTGCCGTGTACCAAAAAAAGCGCAATAACTGTTTCACAGTTACTGCGCTTTTTTTGGTACACGTCGGGCTGTCCGTTTGTAGTTGTCTCACAGCCACTAGTTCAGCATAGTCCTAGCAGTGTCTTCCGCTGTCAGCCCTGCTAGTCCTTGCTTCACAAAGCGGTTGTTTCGTCAAGCTACCACTACCATCCCTCACGCAACTGGCTCCAACTCTACTTTCTCAATATTCAAATTCATTTTACTCAAACGAGGAACAATATCCCCATAGCCACGCTCAATATTATGAATACCCGTCAAAATAGTCTCTCCTTCGGCAATAGCCGCAGCAATCACATACGCCAAGCCCGCCCGCAAATCAGGCACTAATAAAGGCTCCTCAATAGCAGTAAGCCTAGTAGGTCCACTAATAATAGCACTATGATGATGGCTTTGTCCTTTATAACGACAAGGTAGCTCCCCCAAACAATGTGTAGCAGTCTGCACCTGCGCGCCTAGCTTCTTTAAGGCATTCAGGTACCCAAACCGATTTTCGTAAACCGTTTCATGAACCACCGAAATACCAGCGGCTTTGGTCAGTAAGATAGCAAAAGGCTGTTGCCAATCGGTCGAAAACCCTGGGTAAACATCTGTTTCTAAAATAATTGGTTGCAACTCACTAGCTCTAAAGAAACGGATACTCTTAGGTCCTACTAATTCAAAACCTCCACCTACTTGGCGAAAGTAAGACAAGAAATTACCCAAAATTTCAGGGCGAATACCATGTACCGTAATATCACCATCAGAAGCACAAGCCAACGAAGCCCAAGAAGCCGTTTCAATACGATCTCCCAAAATATGCATCAATGTCCCTCCTAAACGAGGCACACCTACCACTCTAATTTCTCGTCCAGGGCTATTAAAAATAATCGCTCCCATTGAGCGAAGCATAGTAATCAATTCAAAAATCTCTGGTTCAATTGCTGCATTCTTGATAACAGATGTCCCTTCAGCAAGGACGCTCAAATATAAAAAGGTTTCCGTCGCTCCCACACTTGGATAAGGCAATTCAATATTGGTTCCCTTTAAGCGTTTGCGCTTTTTAGCAATAAATCCATCTTCTGTTTCAATCACCTCTGCCCCAAACTTTTTAATGGCATTGAGGTGAAAATCAACCTTTCTAGCACCGATACTACAACCACCCATCACAGGTACTCGTACTTCATCAAATCGTTGTAACAAGGCACTTAGTAATAAGATAGGAATACGGTTACTTCCTGAGTCAGGCATCGCAATATTCGACTCATTGATGGTAAGCGGATTTATTTGTAGCTGATTTTCACCAGTATATTTCAAATCTACACCGACTAGTTCGAGCATATCGAAGGTAATCTTCGTATCACCAATAGGCGGTACATTAGTAAGGGTGGTAGGTCCATCGCCTAATAAGGCACAAACCATTGCTTTTGTACAAAAGTTCTTTGCTCCGAGACAGGTAATTTCCCCTTTAATGGGTCTGCCTCCTTCAATTTTGTAGGCTTTCATATAGGTGTTTAATAAATGTGGTTAGATAATGAGGTTTACAATTGAAATGATGTGTAGAGGTGGGCAAGAATCAATCCAATAGTATAAGTACTATTGACTGTAATTAGTTCTGAATGTAAACAAAAATACTAAAAAAAGAGAAGCTTCTACAATTGTGTGTGGACTTGCGTGAGGGATAGTAACGGTAGCTTGCCGAAATAGAAAGGTTGTGCGGCTTTTGCTGGCAGGGCTGACGAAGGAAGACACTGCCAGCAAAGATAGCCGAACACCTTTTCTAGGAGGCAACTACAAGTGGATAGCCCGACCTGTAATGAGGATTGAGGGACAAGGGGTTTGGTAGAGACGCAAGATTTTGCGTCTCTACCAAACCCCTGTTCCCGAAACCTTATGGAAGGACACGCCCAACTATAATTTGGGTGAAGGGTTAAAAAAAAGCCCCTACTTCTCTTTAGTAAAGAGAGGTAGGGGAATAATTAAAGTAATAGCTTAATTCGAGCTATTTACT
>JAHDCM010000142.1:5668-8417 GCA_020629895.1 Bacteroidota bacterium | reverse complement strand
TGATAATTTTTAATTTAGTAATACTATGTTTCGATATTTTATATGTAGTTTCTGGCTATTATTCTCTACTAGTTTGTTGTACGCACAATCTGAGTCAGAGAAGGTGATAACAAGTATTCAACGATATGTATATGACTTACAAGATTGTAAGGAGCTTGAAGGAGCCAATAATCATTGGCGTTTATTCGATCTTGCTGGGCGATTGATTTGGGAAGGAAAGCATCATTCGGCTAATTTTAGTTTACCCAACTCCCTGCAACAGGGACTCTACATTTTGCAATTAGCACAAAAAGGAAAAGCTATTTATCAACAGAAAGTTTATGTGTTAGAGTAATAAGTTGTATTTTGAGAAGGCTATTATCATTATTTACCTAAGTCACTTTTATTGTGGAACGCGACATTAAAACAATTAAAAATTTACTGATCTTCTTTTCGAGTATTTTGATTGCTTACTTGTTGAAGGTGTTGTCATATATGTTTATTCCACTGGTGTTGGCAATTTTTATTGCTATTGTGATGTATCCGTTATTGACTTGGTTTAGAAATAGACGGGTGCCTTTTTGGGCCAGTATCATTATTATTTTTGTGGTTGCTTTTTTTGTGTTAAATGGGGTAGGAAATGTGATTATTGATACGGTTTCGGATATTATAGCCGATAAAGATCACCTGTATGCGCAGGTTCAAAATAAGGCGACTCCCTTATTTGCTTATGTAAAGGATCTAACAGGAATTGATTTAAATAATTATTCGGAAAGTGCGTGGACATATATTCAAAAGTTTGTCTCCTTTGAACAAGTGCTATACTCGTCAGGTACTTTTGCTTCGTTTTTGAGTAGTTTGGCAGGTACTTTATTTATGACCTTATTGTACCTCTTTGTAACATTGGGGGGGATTTTAAAATACGATCAGTACTTAAATTACTTAGAAAAAAGTGATGTGGAAGGCGGGAAAGGCTCTTGGGCAATTGCTTTTGAAGAGGTGATGAGTTCGATTAATACATATATGAAAGTAAAGCTGGTGGTGAGTTTGGCAACAGGGGTTAGCTTTGCCTTGATATGTGGTTTATGTGGGGTTGATTATGCCTTTTTTTGGGGCTTTTTAGCGTGTATTCTTAACTTTATTCCCACCTTCGGTTCTATTATTGCTAGTGTGCCACCTATTTTATTGGGTTGGGTGCAAATTGAATCATTTGGTTGGTTGGTGTTGTTTATTGTGCTACTATTGGTGTGTCAAACGATATTTGGGAACGTGGTAGAACCAATGATGATGGGAAATAGCCTATCTATTAATACGGTCTTTGTATTTCTCGCATTAGTTGTTTGGGGCTATTTATGGGGCATCACCGGCTCTATCCTATCCGTTCCGATGTTGGTGCTTATCAGAGTTATTTTAGAGCAAATGCCCGATGCACAATTTGTAGTGCGTTTGATGGGCAATGCGCCAGAAGTGGAGAAAAAGTAATTAACGCGTATTGGATTCGCGTTCCTTGGAGGGTGATATAGTCGTAGTGAAATGCACCTCTTTCGATGCGAACCTCCAGGTCGCCAATGTTTTGGTGATTAAATTGTTGTGGGAGCGTCTTATTAGACACTTTTTGTCCTTGAGGAGCCATCTTTACTGAAGAAGTATCAGTAGTTGGTTCATCACAAGCTGTAATACTAAATAACAGCAATAGGATAAGGAAAATTTGGAAGTAGTTTTGGTTCATGATACAGTTAATAAATGTAGTTAGTTAGTTGTTAATTTCTTTAGCAAATCTACACTTATATAAGGCCGTATCTCCCTCTAAAGTTCCCTTTTATTGGTATAATTTATAGAGCTATTTGAGAGGAATTTTCTATTTTAATTTGTTGATTATCAGTTGTTTATGTTGGTTTGTATATTCGGGTTAAATTCAGTAATTTTGCAATATTAACTAGAAAGACTACTAAGTGATTTTGATACAGTTATGGGAAAAGGAAAACTAGAAAAATTTCAGGATCTTGGTCAGATGCCACATGTTTTTCAAAACTTTAAGTGGCTTGATCCTAAACTTCTTAACTATAAAAAGGAGGTCGTAGATTATCGCGGAAAATGGAGTAAAGAGGTGTTTAAAAACGATCATCCAATCATTCTTGAATTGGCCTGTGGATATGGTGAATACACAATGGCAATGGCAGAGGAGTTACCCAACAAAAATATCATTGGAATTGACCTAAAAGGGAATCGTATTTGGACGGGAGCAAACTATGTGCAGGAAAAAGGCTTAAACAATGCTGTTTTTCTTAGAAGTGCCATTGAATTGTTAGAAAATTTTTTTGGAGCGAATGAAGTCAGTGAAATATGGATTCCATTTGCAGACCCGCATGTACGCGATAGCAAAAGTAAGAAACGGCTTACAGGGCCTAAGTTTATACAATTATACCGCTACTTAGCAGGAAAAGAGGGCATCATACATTTAAAAACAGATAGTGATTTGCTCTATGAGTTTACGCTACAAGTTATTGAGACAGAAGGATGCACGATACTCGAAAACTATCCTGACCTTTATAATAGTACCTTTAATAACGAATTGCTTCGCGTAAAGACTCGCTATGAAAAACTAAATATCAGTGGTTCGGCTCGCGTAAAGTATGTGAAATTTCGATTAAATTAATTATTTCTTTTTCTTTCCCAATACTAATACATCCACTGCATACTGTTTTACTTGCTTCTTTGTCCACAACATAGGGCGTAGCTGTCCATTCAACCACAATTGAACCTGATCTTT
>JAHDCM010000142.1:0-5568 GCA_020629895.1 Bacteroidota bacterium | reverse complement strand
AATAAACCCGAAGCACAGTGCCAATCCAATTGCATCTGTTTACAGTCTTGTAATGACAGTTTAGTGCGCGTTTGCATTAACTCTTCTAGGCGGCGCGCCCGAAAGCCATTCATCCAAGCGTGTCCCAAGTGATGCGGATAATCGTTAGTGACTGCTTTATTATTGGCGGTGATGATATACCCTTTTTCAGGATTTAAGCCATGTGGCATTTCCATAAAAGGCACAATACCCGTCCATTCGAACTCCCCGTTACTCCCCGAAACGGGCATGCGTCCATCTCCTTTTGCCCGAATAGGTACTTGTCCCGTCAACCAATAGCCAATATTTCCTTTGGTGTCCGCATAAACAATGTTCATTTGTGGAGCTTTCATAAAGCTCATGGCATGAACGAAATCTTTCCAACAACTAGCCTTATTTAATTGCCACCACGATTGTAGTAAAGGGGCAGGACGTAGGGCCATAGATTGTAAGGCAATATGCTTTTGGGGATAATCAATGACCTTAGAAATAATAGGCCCATGATGAGTCAGTACAATTTTTTCAAAATGTCGTTCTTCTACACCTTTTATTTCAAATGCCTCCTGAATGATTTCGGCACGTTTCCATTTTCCCTTAAACAAGTACTCATAAGAACCATTGCTTTTGAATTCTTCTACATAAATATCTTCACAATCTGTAAATGCTAAGGTAACTCCCCAACTAATATCCTCATTATGTCCGACTAGTACTAGTGGAAATCCAGGAATCGTAACACCAGTTACATGTAATTCGGGACAATGTAAATGATTCTCATACCAAATAGCAGGGGCTGATAAACCCAGATGTGGATCATTGCACAACAAAGCATTACCAGTTGTGGTTTTGTTCCCACTCAATACCCAAGAATTACTACCATTCCCTGTCTTCAATGCCGTTTTATTGGCCCCTTTTAGCACCATTCCTTCGAGTGGATGTACAATAACTCCTTCGGGTAAAATACTAGGGTTTCCTTTGGGATAATGCATTTCTAATTCATTGGCTGGTAGTACTCCTACTTTTTCCATGAGGCGGCTTCGTAACAAAGGCCCCTGCCAAGCATGCGACAATTGCCAAGCCATCAAGCGAGAAAAAGCCATCATATCTTCCAAGGTCCAATAGTCGGGTGCAAATCCAGCGAGGGTAAACTCTACGGGAAGCTTTTTCAATTGTCGCTTGACACTCGCGTTTACTCCTTTCAAATAGGCAGTTAAAATGTGTTTTAGATGTGGCTGGATGAGTTCAATATCTTTTTTTCCAATACGGTGAAAACCGAAGGTACGCGAAGCAATATCTACGGGTAGTGCTTCGGCTCCAAATATTGCCGCTAAGGTGCCTTTGGCTACGCGACGATTCAATTCCATTTGCCACAAACGATCTTGTGCTTGGCAAAAACCTTGTGCAAAAGCCAAGTCCATTAGGTTCTTTGCATAAATATGTGGAATGCCCCATTCATCACGTATAATTGTTACTTTTTCTTGCACTCCTTTCAGGCGGATTTTGCCATTAGTAGTAGGTAGGTTGCGCCGACTCAACTGCTCAATTCCCAATTTTCCTACTGCTCCAATAAAATCATATATTCTTGACATAGTGGCTTGTTTGAATGTGTGACGAATGTAAAAAGAATATTCCAGATTACTCCTCTACTTTCAGTTTCTGCAAAATCCATTCTTTTTGAGTGAGCAAACCAATTGTGTTCATTTCTTCTAATAGTGCTTTCTTCTGCTCCTGAAAAGGTATCTTATCTCTCAAATGCCCATAATTTTGCCAGATACGCGCCATTTTAGTGACAATAAGAATGAAGTTTTGATAGGCTTTTTTGGGAGAGGCAGATATTTTTTCACTTCTACGAATATAAATACTAGTTGCATTTACTACGGCTTCCATTAGTTCAAACTCTTCTAGTTCGAAATAGGCTTTTACCAACAAAAACTTAGACGTAATATATTGACTTGGTACTCCTTGTATTTCAAAATCTTGTAGCAGTAATACTGTATCCCAATATGCTTTTTTATGATAAGCCACTAGTGCCGAAACATAACTAACAAGGCTTTTGCGTTCTTGTGGACGAACTTTATCTTGGTAATCGTTGATAAACTTTTCTACCCATTCAATTCTGCCAAGTCGTAAAGCAATAGCAGGAATATTAATAAAGTGTGTATTAGAACTAAAAAAGCCACCCTCCAACAGTAGGTCTTGTTTGAGCATCTGCTCATAATTTTCTAATAACTCTTGCCAGTAGGAATGATTTCCTTGCCTTGTTTTACGCGCACAATAATTAACTAAAGAAATAAATGCATCGCGAACATCTTTAATGGGGATGTATTTTCCCTGATCGGCTAACAAAGTCTTTAGTTCATTATAATGACTAGGGTTTTGCTCTTCTGTAAAGAATAAAAACAATTTATACCAAAAAGCTATAATAGGAGTGTCTGTAAAGGAGTTTTGTTGCAAATAATTAAGAATCGGCTCAAGCTGATCTTTTGGAAAATCTTCATTTACCATTTTTTGTCGATTCCACAAAACACAATAATAACGCAATTTATTGGCAATATAATACTGATCTAAGTTATAAAGCATCGGAACCAGTTTGGTATCCTTCAAGCGTATTTTTTGTTTAATTTGTTTACTATAATCTAATTCTATTAATCGAAATTGGTGGTGGTAGTATTCGATCCCTTTTCGAGGAGTAAATGCTTGTTGCTCAATTATCTGGTTTACCTTCCTATCAAATAAGTCAAAGATGTTTAATTGAATGGTGCTTGCATAAAAAGCTTCTTCTTGATAAGTCGTGTCTTCGTCGAATTTTAGTTGTGTTAGGAAGTTTTCGAATAAACGAGTGAGTTCTGTTAATAGATTTTTAATCGCTTGCTCTCTAAAAGGCTTATTCCCAAATACTTTTTTGTACACCCGTTCTAGCTTGAGAGCAGAAGAATGATAATCAGGATGATACTTCTTCAGTACCTCCATAAGTGTGATGGCGCGTTTATTACTATTAAAATAAGGAGAAGAGACATACTTTAGAAATTGGTTGAAAGTAGAGGTGTCTATCCTTTGTAGCAGAATAATGAACTTCCGATTTTGCATGTTTTTTTGTACTCTAGTAGCTGATAAGTAAAAGTAATTGGAGTAATAAAGTATTGTGAATTAGTGTGTTATGCCAAGTGTTGTTTCTCATTTTTGCAAAGTAAACAATAATTTTTTTAGTATTTATAGTTAAAACTGTATTTGTGTAAACTTATTGCCCGTTTTATCTTTACAAACGATAATTAACGCTAAGGTTTTTCAGAATCGCTGAATTCCACAACCTACAAGTAAAAACAAGCTAACAATTATGTTGGTTAGTAGATATTTGAAGGTTGTGGATTTTTATTTTTAGTCTAAGCTAGTAGGAAAAACGAGCTATTATCCTTATATTTGTTTACTAACGACCATTATATCTATTCCTTTATTGTGATATGTTAACTAATAAAACATTTTGCTGGCTCCTTCTTTTAACGACTATAAGTCTCTTTTGGGTGAACAAATCCGTTCAAGCACAAGTTGCCCAACAAGACTCTTTGGCCCTTGTACAATTGTACGAGCAAACAGGAGGGGAGACTTGGATACAACAAGCAGGTTGGTTAACTGAGCGCGTAGAGATGTGGCATGGTATCAAAGTGTCAACAGATGGAACACGCGTGACAGAAATTGCACTTAAAAACAATAATCTGGCAGGTAGCATTGATGCACTAAATGTATTTGATGCACTCGGACATATAGATTTTTCAGGGAATTCTCTATCAGGAACTATTCCCAATTTAGATTCGCTTTCCCAACTAATTCAAATTGATTTTTCGGATAACCTACTTACAGGAACTATTCCGAAAGTAGCCCAAGCCCAACAATTGCAATATCTATTTTTGTCAGGCAATCAACTAAGTGGAACAATGCCTGATCTGAGTTCACTTGCTCAATTACAATACATTGATGTAAGTGATAACCAACTATCAGGAAGCTTACCTGCTTTCCATCCTACCTCTACCTTGTTTCTTGCCTTTTTTGAAGCCAATAATTTTACTAGTCTTCCAAATTGGAATGATTTAAATGCTTATGGAACAGGAGTTATTTCTATTCAAGGAAATAAGCTAGGTTTTGATCAATTTGCGGCTACCATTGATTCATTAGAAGCACATGGGTTTATTGTTTTTTATGAACCACAACAATGCTTACCAATATACGACAACAACGATACCCTTTATGTAGATGCAGGGGGTGATATACTAGATAATATTTACCGCTGGTATAAAGATAGCGTGTTGATTCGTGAAACACAAGGAAACAATAGCATCGTAGCGCGTGCAAAAGGTTTATATACTTGCAAAGTGACAAGTACAACAATGCCTGGTTACAGCTTATGTAGTGTGGTGAAAAATGTAGATTGTTTATCTGATGAAGATTGTGTAATGCCAGGTGATGCCAATGGTGATGGTTTAGCCAATCATTTAGATTTATTAAATATCGGTTTGGCTTATGGTACTGAAGGCCCTGCACGAGCTGATACCAATACCGATTGGGAAAGTAAATACAGTGATAATTGGGGCTGGTCGTTTGCCAATGGACTAGACTATAAGCATGCTAATACCAATGGTGATACCATTATTGATATTCATGACCGTGCTGTTATTTATGATAATTATCTCCCATTAAATGAACCATTAGGAAATATAGATAGCGCAGCAAACGCGAATCTTGTGCCGCTTTATTTCGATATTCAAGATACCATCTATAACGGAGAAGAACAAGCCTTTCGTGTTTATCTCGGAACGGATACTATTCCAGTTGAAGATATTCACGGAATCGGATTTACAATGGAGGTGAAGTTGCCAGGTTATTCCGTAAAAGTAATTGAGTCGGAAGTAGCATACAATATCTTTTGGTTAGGAGCAGTAGACGGGCAAAATATGATTACACTCGACACCTGTTTCAAGGAAAATGCGCGTTGGGATGTTGCCATGACCCGTATTGATCAAGGTACACAAAATGGAAATGGCTTATTATTGTCTGCTTTTAGTGTCATGGAGGTAGAGCTAATCGAAGCGAAAGAGTTTGAAGGGGAGCAATTTATGACCATGCAATTCCGTCATGTTCACCTCATTACCAATCAAGGAGTCGAAATACCTGTAAACCCAATTACAACCAAAGTACCTTTCCAGTTAGAACGTCGTAGCAAGCCACCTGCCCGACCACTTGGGTTAAAAGTATATCCCAATCCTACTAGCGAACTATTATTTACAGAGTTTCCAACAGTACTCGGACAACATACCAATAACGCTCCCTGGCAGATACGTATTTACGATATGACAGGACGTATTATACTACAAGAACGTCATCCTGCTGATCGTCGCCTTGAACTAATCAATGTTGCTCCACTCAAAGGCGGACAATATATGTTAGAAGTAACCAATGGTGTCGAGCGATTTATAGAACGAGTGATGGTAGTGAAGTGATATAATATAAGTAAAGATGAAAAAATAAATTGATCAAATACTGCTAGACTATTTGCTAACAAGA
>JAHDCM010000141.1 GCA_020629895.1 Bacteroidota bacterium | reverse complement strand
AGATGAAATGTATTGGTTCCTAAATCTAAAACAGCAATATAATCTTTCATGCTTTATGGGGTTTATATTTCTTATATGTTTCTAGCTTTTATCACTAATCTTTCTAGTTAATAGTGTCAGGTCAACTTTAAAAGATTTTTTAGCCTGAATAAGGCATAAAACGTAGTCATAGCTGGAGGCTCTGACGAGGCTTCACAACGAAGTACAGGCTAAAAAAGATTCAAAGAACCCGACAATATTAACTGGACAGACTACTAAACAATAAAACTAAAATAATGACAACGACTTAATCCACATTCCTAAACTATTACCCAAGTGTTTAAATAAGAAAAGCCCTCGGCAATTTGCCGAAGGCTCTCTATCTTCTATCTCTATTTATATGCTAATAGAATTTTACATTCAATTAAGTCAGTAAAATACTACTGTTTTTTGAGATGGGTATTTATGCTATCATTAAGGCATTGGTACTGGTACTCTCTTACCTGCATTAGCTGGACCATCAGGCATTGGCATATCCATACCTGGAGGGCATACTCTAAATTCAACTCTTCTATTTAAAGCATGGTCAGCATCTATACCTTTTTGAGCAGCAATTGGAGATAAGCCACCTACAACAGGATCAATTTCTCCACGATATTGAATCACTAATTGACTTCTTGAAACACCATAGTCATTTACTAATCGGTCAACTACCTCTTTAGCACGCTTGTAAGAAAGAACATCGTTATAAGCATTTCCAGAACGAACATCTGTATGACCTATCACACAAACAGTTGTATTTGGACAATCTCTCAAAATTCTAGCTACTTCAGCTAATTGTGGTTCAAACTCAGCTTTAACACCATATCTGTTCAAGTCAAATAAGATATTTGGAAGAACGATATTAGCACAAGGATCATATACTGGTCTAGGTGCTGGTTTTGGAGCAGGAGGTGGAGGAGGTGGAGGAGCAGGTACTTGTACAGGCACTTCCTTAACAATCTCCTTGATAATCTCTGTCTTAACGATTGGTTGCTCAACAATTGTTTCTGTTTTCTCTACTACTGTTCTTTCAATAATCACAGTATCAGGTAGTGGAGTGTAACATTTTCTAGCACAATCACAGATATCACCCTCTAAATCACCACAAGATAATCTAATTGGTTCAGCAACGATTTCAGGCGCACAACCATTCGCTTCGATATCTTCGATTCTATCAAATGGAGTATGAGGACATTCATCATCACAATCTAATACACCATCACGGTCACTATCCAACATACGACCTTTCGTATCTACTGGACAACCTTCTCTTGAATCCGGCTCTTCGTCGAAGATATTAGCAACACCGTCACCATCATCATCATTCAAGTCTGGCCATGGTGGTAAATCATCGCAACAAGGAGCTTCAGCTAATTCTTGATAAGTATAATCCATTGGGTTCATCCACCATAATGGCTCTACAGAATTTTGACCACCAATGTTAAAGTTAGCCATAATACCAGTATATACATACGTATCATAATCACGGGTTAAAGCACCCCATTCTTGCCAACGTTGACCATCTAATAAATCATCATTTGTATAAGTCACTCTACTTTCAAGAGCTAGGTTAAATAGGCGGCTTACTTTAAAAGCAAGTCCCATACCTACATGTCCAGTTGTTTTATAAGTATGCTTAGCAAAAATACCTTCAGCCTTTGGCCAATCGTCGAAGTGACGCTCCGCTTGAGATTCAAAGGTACCATCATACATTTCATTCAATTGATCTAAACGATCACCACGATCTTCAAAGAATACAACATGAGCTAAATCCTCATGGCTATACTCATTACCATTAGCATCTAATTGATCTTGGAAAGTACGATAAGCTAATCCACCAACACCCACTAAACCATAAAGGTCTAAACAAGTTTGACGTTTGTGGAAACGGATATTATGAAGATTGAAGATACCAGATACCGATAATTCCTTAATCTTGGTCTTATAGTTATAGAAAACATTTCTACCTACACCATTAGCATTTACGTAATTAGGTGTCTTGAAATCCTCATTATAATCATCATAATAAGCTGATCCAGCAAGTGACTTGTTAGGAATGAAGTAAGGATCAAAATTGATCGAACTTTCAGACCATCCTCTCGTCCACTGCCAGTTTCTTCCCCATGTAGAACCCATCATAAAGTTACCACGTAAAGAAAAAACATAGCCTAATGATTTACGGACATGACCTCCAATACCAATCTTTGGCGAAAAATTGCCAGAAGCAGACCAGCCATGACTGCCTAAGCCCGTCTTGACATCTCCACTAACTAATAGAGGACCAATAGAGATACCAACCTCTATTTTGTCTTTTGGACGAGATGGAAAGTTATACTTTCTGTCCAAAAACTTATCTTGTTGATCTTGCTTCTTACTCGAAACAAAATCACTGTATTCCTCACTGCGGAAAGGAGGGTACGGATAATCATCACCATCATCCTGAGCTAGAAGAGGAATGTACCCTAGCATGATAAACAGCAAGGTAAAAAGTAAGTGTCTCTTACTTAACATAGGTTTTTGATTTTATCGTTTGTTGAATTATTTTATTCGCATTTGTCCTATAAAGTTAAGAATATACTTATTAAACTGAAATGAAAATAGATTTTTTCTACTAAAAAGCTCGTATATATACTATTCCCATATCAATTTTCCGCAGTTTTCGAACTGCAAATATATATCCCTCACACCAATTAACAAATAAATTGCCTGTTTTTTTCGATTTACTACAATAGGTTAAACATTTAGACTACAAAACATTCTAAACAAATGTAGCCTACCAAAAACATAAAAAGATTACCTTCAGTAAACTAAGGATTGAGTTTACAGGAAAATATACTAGGTGAAAATAACTATAATTCTTGACTAGAAAGAAGTTTTTTCAAAAAAAAGAAAATATTATAAATTTTTGGACAAACTTCTATATTTTTAACTTACACAAAGATAGGGTTTCTAATCGAAGAAATATAGAGTTTAACAAAGAACCACTAAAATACACTGTTATAAAGTAAGAAAAGTACACACCAATCCTACAATAGATGGGGGTAAATAAACCAATTAAAGTAGTTATTTATCACTTTCTTATCGTATAAATCAAAGCAGTTAAATATCTTTGGCTACACAATGCTAAGAAAATACACAGGCATTCAATAGCTAATAAGCTAAATTTGACGTTCTTTTGACAAAAGAGTATTCAATTATTTTTTAATAAATTCACAAATAACCTTACCAACATGAAAAAAGCAAAATCCGTTTTATTGATTTCCAGCGGGATACTGCTTTTATTTGCTGCCGCATGTACAGACTCTGGTTTGTCTGTAGATCCAGCTAAACAAAAAGCAATTATTGATTCGACTTTCGCAGCTCGTTCTACCGTCTTGAAAGACTCTGTTAGCCAAGTGTGTGATGAAAGAATGAAAATAGAAGTAGCTGCTCGCGTTGATTCCATCATTCAAACACTTGAAACAGACGCAGAGGCCTCTAACTAATGTTTTGCCTCTACCAACCAATAGCTACTCTTTTGTATTTTTAGTTAAGCATATTCCATTGTTTGCTCAAAAAAATAGAACTAGCTTCCTTAATTTATTGAAAAATTTAAATTTCCATATAAAGATGAAAAAAACACTGCTTATTTCCTTTTTGGCTCTTTCAGCAATCTATTTTGTAGGTTGCTCTGGAAGTAGTAGCAGCACACCTGCCGAACTACTCGCCAAACAAAAACAAGAAATTGATTCCACTATTAATGTCCAGTTGAGTGACTTGCGAACACAACTCATCGAAGATTGTAACTACGATGTAGACAAAGCAGTACAAGCAAAGGTCGATTCATTTAATCTGACACTAAACGCAGAAGAAGGCCAGCAAACTTTAGTTGCACCTACTCCCGCCAAGAAAAATACCCCTAAACGTCCTACGGTAAAAAAACCTACTCGTAAACCGACACCACCACCACCGCCTAAGAAAACAACACCACCGCCACCACCCAAGAAAACAACACCACCACCGCCTAAGAAAACAACACCACCACCGCCACCTAAGAAAACATATACACCGCCACCACCTGCACCAAAACCGACACCTAAGCCACCTGCACCAAAACCTGTTCCAAAACCAACTCCGCCGCCGCCGCCACCACCACCGCCACCTTCAAAGAGTCGAAGTGGTAATACCTCTATACCTACTACTCCAGGTGCTTCAAAATCAAGAGGTGGAGGAACTAATTCATCCACAAGTACTAAAAGTGTGATTAAAGGTGGGCAAAAATCTCGTGGTAATGCGATACCACAAGGAGGAACGACTACTACGCCTAGCACAACAACTACCACACCTCCTACACCAGTAGCCCCAACAACTACCACACCTCCTAGTACAACAACTCCTACTAGTAAGCCTAAAGGTGCTTCAAAATCAAGAGGTGGGAAAAGAGGCGAATAAATAATTGATTTTAAGACAATCAGAACTAGCTTATAATTAACATATAAGTTAGCTGATTTCAACACCCCCTAAGTTTTCTGTAAACTTAGGGGGTACTTTTTTATCCAGCATCTTGCAAGTACACACCTTATCTCCATCATATTCCCTATACATTTGTAACTACCCTAATTAGGTCTTACCTTTGTTGCCTAATGGATATGAGTACTCAAAATCTAATTCTTGTAGCAATATTTGCGCTACTTGCTTCTGCTTTTTTTTCAGGAATGGAGTTTGCATTTATTTCAGCCAATCGTCTAAAAGTAGAGTTACAAAAGCAAAAGAAAAGCTTTCTGGCTCGTCCATTATCTCTATTCTACAACCGCCCCACTCAGTTTTTAGGGACAACTTTAGTAGGAAACAATATTGCACTAGTTGTATATGGTGCTAGTATCGCTAAATTGCTAGAGCCATATTTGGAAAGCGTTTTCCCCTCTGCCACCATCACCTTATTGGTGCAAACACTAATATCCACCTTCTTTATTCTTATTTTTGGTGAATTTTTACCTAAAAACCTTGTTCGATTAGGCCCTACCAAAATGCTCCAATTATTTGCTCTCCCACTCAATTTAATTTATTGGCTCTTTTATCCATTTGTCACCTTTATTGTTGCGCTCTCCAAGTGGCTTTTAAGCACTCTATTTTCAGTACAGTACAAAGAAGAGAAAGCCGTTTTTGAACGCATTGATTTACAACACTACATTGAGCAAAATAATATTATTGGTAGTGAAGAAAATGCTGCCAATATCACCTTTATACAAAAAGCACTCAACCTTACTGATGTAAAGGTAAGGGAGTGTATGGTACCACGAACCGAGGTAGTAGGCGTAGAAATAAACGACCCTCTCGAAGCGATTAAACGCAAGTTTATCGAAAGTAAACACTCAAAACTAATTGTTTATAAAGATAATATTGATACTATAAAGGGCTATTATCACCATCAAGATATTATTAAAAATAAAAACCAAGTACCTCGATTTTGGGACATTCTAAAAGTACCCGAATCTATGTTGGCAGAAGATTTATTACACCGATTAATTAGTGAGCGCAAAAGTATTGCTTGGGTGATTGATGAATTTGGGGGAACTGCTGGCATTGTTACAATGGAAGATATTATTGAAGAGATTTTTGGAGAAATTAGAGATGAACACGATGCAGACCCTCTCACAGAAATTGTAAGAGAAGGAGTATATTTGCTATCTGGACGACTTGAGATAGATTACCTAAACGAGAAATATCCTGAATTAAACCTACCCGAAGGAGAATACGAAACCTTAGCAGGATATATATTATCCATTTATCAAGGAATTCCTGAAAAAGGAATAGAAATTGGTACTGAACATTTAGATATCTTTGTAGAAGAAGCCCATAAAACAGGAATCAACCTACTCAGACTAGTCTTAAAAAAAGAAAATCAGCCCTAAAATAAGTAAGAATAAGAGCTTATACATTTACTAATCATGCTTTTTTGCCAAAAAACTAGCATAACTTTTGAGCAGATCAAAAACCATCCCCCCAAAATACTTGTAATTCCGTTGGAATACATTATTTTTGCACTTCATTTCAAAAATACGTAATCATATATGTTATGGCGATAATAGGAAAAATACGTGAACGAGTTGGACTATTGGTGTTTATCATTGCTTTAGCGATTGTAGCATTCCTCTTGATGGATGCACTAAGCTCTAGTGGTGGTGGCGGAGGTGTACAACAGCAATCTGCTGGTACCCTCAACGGAGAACCACTATCTTATAATGAATATAATGCTCGAGTGGATCAGTTAACCAATAACTACCGACTTCAAGGGCAACCAATGGACGATGCAACGACTTACCGACTTAGAGAGCAAGCTTGGGATGCTTATGTGGAAGAGAAAATCTCTAATGCTGAAACGAAAAAGCTAGGCTTATCGGTAACAAACGAAGAATTGAGAAGTCTATTTTTAGACCCAAACAATCTGCATCCAACGGTTAAATCTACTGCTATCTTCCAAGATGAAAGCGGAAACTTCAACCCTGATCGCTTCAAAGCCTATATTCGCTCTTTTAGCGATGAGAACAATCCACAGGCTGCACAGCAACGTCAAATATGGAAAAATTTTGAACAAGGGGTAGAGCGTAGCCAATTACAAGACAAGTATAGTACCCTAATATCAAAGGCGATTTATGCTCCCGCTTTTATGGCGACACAAGATTATACTGATAAAAATAAGAAAGCAAACGTCAAATACATCCAATATCCTTATACGGATATAAATGATGATGAGGTTAGTATTTCTGATGGTGATCTTAATAGCTACCTCAAAGCCAATGCTACTGACTTTGAACAAGACCAAGAAACACGCGAGATCGAATATGTTTCTTTCTCAGTAAAACCATCAAAAGAAGATTCATTGGCGTCTAAAGACTATGTTATTAATAATGTAGAACGTTTTAAGAGTGTAGAAAATGTAACTTCATTTATTAATGTCAATAACTCTACCGATCCATATACTGGTATGTACTTTTTACCTGGTCAATTTACTTCCTCTGAAGCAGATGCTATTTACAATGCTCCCGTAGGTACCATACATGGCCCTTACTATGAAGGTGGCGCATGGAAAATAGCTCGTGTAGTGGATAAGAAAATGATTGCTGACTCTGCATCTTATCGTATTATCACTATTGCTCCTAAAGCTACCCTTAGCCTAGAAGCAGCACAAAAGAAAGTAGATAGCCTTAAAACAGCCCTTAATAATGGAGCCGACTTCGAATCTTTAGCCAGCCAGTTTTCAGATGATAGCTCAAAAGAAAATGGAGGAAATAAAGGATATGTAAAAGTCAATACACTACCCGTAGATATGAATGCTGCCATTTTTTATGATAATAAAGCAGGCGACATTTTCACTATCAATACACAACAAGGACTCAACATTATCGAAATTACAGACATGGTTCCTTCTCAAGAAGGGGTACAAATCGCTGTTTTAGGAAACGAAATTTTATATAGTGAAGAAACCAGAGATAACGTGTTTAGAGAAGCTAGTAACTTCTTATCAGGTGCTAAAACACTTGACGAACTTCGCGAAAATGCAGCAGGAGCAAACTTAACAGTTCAAAAAGCAAGTGACCTAACTGCTAACTCGTATGAAATTCCTAATTTAGGTGTGGCCCAAGATGTAGTAACATGGGCATTCAAAGCTGACAAAGGAAGTGTATGTGAAAAAACATTCTTTATTAGCAAAAAATCACCTACTGGCGGCGCAGAAACAGGATTATTTATGGTACCTGCTTTAAGCAATGTAAAAGCAGCAGGTCTTCCAAGTCTAGCATCTGTTCGTTCTCAAATTGAAAGCAAAGTTCGTAACGAAAAGAAAGCAGCAATTATTGAAGGAAAAATGACTGGTGCCTCCCTAGATGCAATTGCTTCGGCTTCTGGTAAAACAGTAAAAGATGCTAACGATATTTCTTTTCAAGGAGCCTCTATTCCTGGTATTGGTGTTGAACCCAAACTACAAGCAGCAATCGCTTCGATGGAAGCAAATGCCGTTTCAAAACCTATTGCGGGTGAAAGAGGGGTTTATGTAGTACAAGTAACAAATGTAACTGATGCAGGAACACCTGCTGATATGAATTTGGCTAAACAAACGGCTGTGCAATCACTTCGCCAAAATGTAAACCGAAAAGTAATGAATGCACTTACTGATGCTTTAGATGTAGAAGACAAACGTCATGAAGTTAGAACTTACTAATCTCAAATATACAATCACCCAATCATCCAATCATCAATAACTGGGCGTGCCGGGAATAAAAAAAGCGCAATAACCATTTTATGGTTATTGCGCTTTTTTTATTCCCGTCGGGCTATCCGCTTGTAGTTGGCTCACAAAAGCGGGTTCAGCTATTCGCCTAGCAGTGTCTTCCTTCGTCAGCCCTGCTAGGCGTAGCTTCACTAC
>JAHDCM010000140.1 GCA_020629895.1 Bacteroidota bacterium | reverse complement strand
AGCCACTTTGTGAAGTAAGGACTAGCGGGGCTGACAGCGGAAGACACCGCTAGGACTATACAGAACTAGTGGATGTGAGCCAACTACAAGCGAATAGCCCGACCCCATTTTTACTAAAAAAGATGCCACTAGCGAAACGCTGGTGGCATCTTTTTTAGTAAAATGGGGACACGCCCTAATCTTTCTTTTTATCCTCATTCATATAATGCGTCAATATATTTTCTAATTGCTTAGGACCTACACGTTTCGCCAATATTTTCTTGTCTTTATCCAATAAATAAACGGTGGGCGTGCTGTGTATATCGTACAACATACGAAAAGGAGAGCGTCCATCGGGATCATAGACATTGAGCCAATCAAGTTTGTAGGTGTCGAGATATTTGAGCCACTTAGCACGCTCAGGTTTCGTACATACCGAATAGTATTGCACCCCTTTATCTTTGTAAGTGTCATAGATTTTTTTGTAACCTGGTAGGCTTTTTTTACAGTGTCCACAAGAGTAGCTCCAAAAATAGACAATGGTAAAATCGGCATCTATGGCATATAAGGAGTGTTTTTTTCCTGTTGAATCGGGAAGTGAAATTTCGGGAGCCTTTTTGCCAATCAAATTGGGTTTTAAACGCATCACTCGTTCTCTTATCTTTTTCATCGACTTTTCTTCCATCCAATCCGCTTTTCCAGTCAAATAGTACCTATCGGCAAGATGTACAAAAATAGCATCATGTCCCATAATTTTTGATTGTTCATACTTGCTAGTAATAAGCGTTAAAACGTATTTGAATACTTTGTCATTTTGCTTGGCTTTATCAATGACCAAATCGGCTGCTTTATTCAGGGAGTCGGGTATTTGAATATGTAATTTGTCGAGGTAGCTATCTATTTTATTGTGTAGAATAGGGGTGCGAATAAAACGTTCATCACTAAAGTCTACCTCATCCCAAAAGTGCTGGCGAAAGTATTGGAAACGCGCTTGTTTTTTAGAAGCTTGTTGTAAAGAGTCGGGTACTTGTGGTTCGTTCATAGTGGCAAACAACTTGGCATAAAAACTGCCTTTTTGTTTTACTAGAGCTTCCTTACGAAAGTCGCTAATTTCTTGATTGACTTTTTCTAATTGTTGATCAAGGAGTAGGAGTGAGTCTTCTGATTCAGCACTTTGTTTGAGTTTACCCCAGTGTCGCAGACTGTCTTGGCGCGGTTTGAGAAAGCGTTGGTATTGGTTGAACCATTTATTTTCTTTAGAACCTTTCACCTGCATGTGCATGATATAATTGGTCGTATCAGTAGCAAGGCTGAAATGATTTTCTTCGCCATTGGCCAAAAATTCGAAAAAACCATTTCCTGGTACAATGACAATATAAATCCCTCCTTGTAGAGGTGTTTCTCCCTTCATGAATACCCGTCCTTTGGAGTCGATGTTAAAGGTATCTTGTACCAGTATTTTCTTGCCATAATGATAGGCCAAATAACAAACAGTGTCTTTTGCTCCCTTAATTTGTAGCTCTATTTCATATCCTTTTACTTCATCTTTTGCAAAAATTTGGGCAGAAGTTGTAAGAAATAGAAGGGTGATAGCGACAGATATAGTGAATAGAAATTTAGAAGTCATTTTTGAAGTTTTGCCGTAAAATTAGGTAAAATATCAGGAAATTAAAAAAGTGATTTTCGATTGGAAATCGACAAAATTGGGAACTTACTGTTATGGCTTTTTATTGATATACATGGATTTAACGTTCGATTCAACGATACTAATACAATCAAATCAAAAATTATAAAATCATGAAAGAAATTATCAAATTGTTACCAGAAATAGAGGGAGAAGAAGCTATTTATATTTCACATACGACCAGTGGTATGGATGAAGAAGAACTAAAGTCTTTTGCACATATTTACCGAACGCGTCGTCGTGATCCACAGCATGTGTTATTTGGTACTTTATTGGGTTTGTTTGTGGTAGCAGGTGTACAGCGTTTTATGACAGGACAAATTGGAATGGGTATTTTGTACTTGCTTACTTTCGGTTTGTGTTTAGTGGGTACGATTGTCGATTTGGTAAATTATCGTCAAATGGCAAATGATTATAACCAAAAAATGGCCCGCGAATCAGCGGCAATGGTAGATATGATGTTTTCGACACGCCAAAGTGGAAGTGGCAGCATTGATTTATAAAAATACCTTTTTACTGTCTACGGTAACACCATCCACAGAAAGATTCAGAAAATAGATGCCCGTAGGGAAGTAGGTGAGTGGAATTTGTAGGTTGATTTCGGATTGGTATGCTGCTTGGAAACTTTTCTGAAAAACAGCTCTGCCAGCGACATCGACTAAGTGTAGATTGATACTGCTTCCTTCGGCTTGGTAAAATTGTACCAATAATAAGCGGCTTGTGGTTTCGAAACTCGAAACGATAAGCCGCGTTTTATTTGGTTTCTTTTGATAAATCGTTCTACCTGTGTCATTTAGTTTTACCAAAAAAATATCTTCACAATTGAGCCATTTCTCTTCGCCACAATCATTGCTGGTGATACTACAACCATAAAACTCAGCTTGCTGTCCAACGGCACCTGTCAAATAAATATCTCCTTCATGATTAACATGAATACCTTGCGCGCGTTCATGTCCTTTCCCGCCAATATGTTCTAACCATTCACAGCCACCAGTTGCCGTATATTTGGCAATAAACATATCATCCCAACCTTCCGATTGAAAAGGGTTGAGGTCTAGCAACATATTCTGCTCGAAATAACCCGCCACGAAAATATTATTGTCTGCATCAAGACTGATACTCATGCCTTCGGCAAAACCGCGACCACTGGCACGTTTTACCCAAATAAAATCGCCTGCTGTGTTTAGTTTGGCAACAAAGGCATCGCGCTGGTCAGTAGCAGCTAGGTTAAAATAGCCAAAATTGTTTTTGTCGGTATAATGTCCAGTCAGGATAATATCTCCCTGTGTGTCTACCTTTATATCGCCACTTTTATCAAGCGAGCTTTGTGCTATCTCCTTGATCCATTGGCAGTCGCCATCAGCAGTAAATTTGGCGACAAATAGATGGGGCTTGGAAGTGCTAAATCCTAAAACACAGTCGTTAAATTTAATGGAATCTACGCCAATGCCTAGCAAAAATAAATCATTTTGGGAGTTGGTGATTACCTCCCATCCTTCACTATAATGATTTGTTGATGCCTTTTTTTCCCAAATCATTTCTCCCTGATTATTCAATTGTTGGATAAATAATTGGTGATTACCTTGTGCTGAATCACTGGCATAACCCGTAGTAATCACGCGATCTTGACGGTCACAAGTAATCCCTAAACCTATATCTTGATATTGGGTACTGATTCGTTGAGCGAATCGGAATTGACCATCGACATCATAAGCCGCAATAAAACCATTTCCTTCAGGGCTATCACCTATTAAGTTAAGCCCATCTACTTGCATATTTCGTATAAAACGCCCAGTCGTGTACACATTTCCAAAACGATCACTTGCCACATCATAAGCCACATCATTAGAAGTGCCACCACCAGACTTTGCCCATATAACGCGACCTGTTAAACTGTAATTGGCAATAAAAAAATCTTGTGTGCCTGCTACTGCTTCGACATAAGAAGTACCAAATGTTGCCGATTCGGTAAAGTATCCTGCAATGATGACACTACCTCTATCGCCACCAGTAATGCCATATACCCAGTCTTTGTAAAAAGATCCACCCGTAGCAGACCATTCGCAGGTTTGAGCTTGACTAATAAGGAGATTGCTAAACAAAAAGGTGAAAAGTAATAGTAGATAGCGCATGATGTGGCGTTGTGGTGATTGTTTCTATATCAGACGAATATAAATGAATTGCTTCACAGAAATTGTTGGATGCTATTAAAATTATTAACTTGCCCTAGATGTTTCAAAGCCAACAAGATAAAGGATATTGCTTTTTAGTGGTTGTATTTTATGCCATTCTAACCATTTTTACGACTTCGATTCCCTTTTTTTGGGACAATGTACTCCTTGTTTCTAAGATTGCGACTTACTATTACGAAACCAATTTTGCGGATTTCATTCTTCCTAACCAATGGGATACGGGACATCCACCCTTTTTTGGCGTGTATATGGCTGGTATGTGGAAACTATTTGGGAGAAGCTTGTTGGTGAGCCATTGGGCTATATATCCCTTTATGGTAGGGATGGGAATAGCGTATTATTATCTGTTAAAATATTTTGTTCGACCTACTTGGATTCCATTTGGAATGCTCTGCTTATTTGTCGAACCTGCAATTCTCGCACAAAGTGCGTTGGGGGCCTTTGATATAGCCTTAGTTTGCCTGTTTCTGGTTGCAGCTAATGGATTGGTTTATCGAAAAAGGGGACTCCTTTTTATCGCTTGTTTTTTGATGGTAGGGATTAGCATTCGCGGCATTTTGATGATGTGTTTACTGATTGCTTGTGATGGCGTTTTTTGGCTAATGGAAAAAAAGCAGGATCAACTTACATGGGGCGAGTGGGGGAGACGTTTATTAGTACGTCCACTTCCATATTTACCCGCCATTTTATGGATTACCTTATGGTATATCTTTCATTATGAACGCACTGGTTTTACCTTTTTCAATTATAGTGCTAAATGGGCAGCCGATTATGGTTATGTTGGCCCGAAACGATTTCTATGGAATTGCTGTATCGTCGCTTGGCGGATGTTAGATAATGGCAGGGTTGTATTATGGATGACAGGATTATTTTTTGCCTGCAAATATTTAAAAAACAAAATGCCTCTCCATTGGAAACAAGGGCAATTACTGGTATTGGTATTCGTTCCACTAATTTGTTACACGCCATTTATTGTTGCACGAGAAACCCCCATTTTACATCGTTATCTAATGACTTGGTTTTTATTAGTAGGCATATTAATCGTGTCCCATTACTACCTCCTAGAAAAGAAATACCTTCAAAAATTACTGGCAGGCTTGACTATTTTTAGCCTAATTTTAGGGCATTTATGGGTGTATCCAATCCCAATTGCCAATGGTTGGGATGCACATCTCGGCTTTCTTCCGTATCTTTCGATGCAAAAAAAGATAGAAAATGATCTATTACAATTGGACATTTCAAAGGGACAAGTAGCGACCACATTTCCCTTAGCCAATGCTCGAAAATATACACACTTAGAAGCAGATACGATGCGTTTTTATGATGAATGGAGGGATTTAGATAGTTGCCAATTGGTGCTATTTTCAAATTTGAGCAACGATTTTACACCTCTACAAATCCAGCAATTAGAACAGCACTGGACTTTATTAAAACACTATCAACAATTTCCAGTAGAAATGAAGCTATATCAGCATCCAAGTCGAAATAAGTAAATGAAAGAAAGCAACTCAAATATCGTCTTGTCCGTCATCAGCCCAATCTACCTTGCGGAAAAGATCATACCCGAATTGTTAAGGCAATTAGTACAGGAATTAGAGGTATTAACTCCCAATGCTTACGAAATCATTTTAGTAGAAGATGGTAGCCCCGATCAATCGTGGGAGGTGATGGAAAAAATACAACAACAATACCCACAACTTAGAGGCATTAAACTGAGTCGCAATTTCGGACAACATCCTGCTATTACAGCAGGTATAGCAGCCGCAAAAGGAACGTGGTTGATCGTCATGGATTGTGACTTACAAGATCGACCTAGCGAAATTCCTAAATTATGGAAAAAGAAAGAGGAAGGTTTTGCGATTGTTTTCACCCGCTCCCCAAAAATTAAACAAAAATCCACCCGTAAATGGATGGCAAATGTGTACGGAAAAGTTTATCAACAACTAATTGCTGATAAAGCCTATTATCAACCACATTCCCGAAATCTGACCCTTTTCAATCGACAGGTGGCCAATGCCTTTTTGAACCTGAAAGATCAAGACCGACACTTTTTAATGGTTTTAAGGTGGTTGGGTTTTAAAAATACGACGCTAGAAGTGGCAATGGGGGAGCGAGGAGAAGGTTCGAGTTCCTACACTTTCCGAAAATTAGTACTACTCGGAATTAGTGGTATTACCAGCCAATCAGTTCGACTACTCTACACAGCCATTCTACTAGGTGGAGGCTTAATGATACTAAGTGTTATCATCGGATTAATTTTAATGATAAATTATATAAGCAACCATGCTTTTTCTGTAATTTTGTGTATCAGTAGTATATTGTTTTTCTGTACCAGTCTTGTACTAATTACTATCGGTATAAGCAGTATCTATATCGGAAAAATCTACGAAGAGTCTAAAAAGCGTCCCATCTATATTATTGAAAAAGAAATTGGATAAAATGCAAGATTATCAAGCGTATGTGGGCCTGGAGCAAAAATCGGTGAACAACCGCATGGAACAACATCTGGAAGAATTAGAACGAGATGGGTATTTCATACTAGAAGGAGTGTTTAAGGAGCCTGCCTTAGAAGTAATGCGTCAAAAACTCGACGCTGTTTGGGAATTACAACTAGCCGAATACGGGGAAGAACTCCTAGAACAAATAGGAGATTACGGACAATTGCGTTGTATGATGGAATACGACCCTTTCTTTTTTGAACTCATCAACCATCCTACTATCTGGCCCTATGTTGCCGCTACGGTTGGAGATACTGCTATTCTTCATCTACAAAATGGTATCGTACTATTTTCAGATCGTCCCCACAACCAAGCCCGTTATCACAAAGACTTTGCAAAAAATTTCACCTCCTCCAAAATACTCAGTTTCAACGCCTTTATTGCCGTTGATAACTTTACCGAAATTACAGGAGGCACTTGGGTACTACCAGGAAGTCACCGATTTTCCGAAATGCCAAGTCCCGCCTATTTCGAAAAACACGGTGTACAAATCAAAACACCCGCTGGTTCAGTTATCTTTTTTGACTCTATGATTTGGCACAAAGGAGGTGTCAATACCTCTGGAAAACGCCGACGTGCCATTAACCAAATATATACCCGTCCCTTTATCAAACAACAGATTGATTACCCCGCTATGTACAAAGGGAAAATAGACATGGAAACTAAACTCGCTCAAACATTAGGATTATGGACGATTCCGCCTAAAAATCTAGGAGAATATCGGGTAGATCACCCATCGAAACGGACGTATCGAGGAGGACAAGGGTAATTAAATTGTTAATTAGTAAATTCAAGTTATCAAAGACACTATTTTTTTAATCGTCGCCATTTTACTACTTGGACTCGCCAGTGTGAGCAGTTTTTTCTATTATACCACTAGTAAAGAACTCCAAACACTCAAAGTAGACCAAGCCGAACTCCACAATATCAAATACGGTTTACTCAATGTCGAATATTGGAAAGAACAAATAGCCGATATTTTAAGCGAGAAGATCGAAAAATTTGAAATGACCACTGAGTCAAAAGAAGGCATGCGCGCCCAAATCGAAAAGATTCTACGCACCCTTATTGATGAGGTAGATTTAGCGGTTCGAAAAGAAAACGAAGAAAAATGGTTTGGAAGATTTCGACAAGCAGTCACGGACAATCTCATCGACATCCCTGGTCTAAAAGAAAAAGTCCCCCAATTTACCGACCGTATTCTCGAACAACTCGAAGACGAAGAGTTCCTCGAAAAAGTCAAAGAATACATTCTTGACCGCATGTTAGAAGTGGCGGGACAAAGTATTTCGAAAGTCGATTATACGTACTATGATCAAATCCTCAAAAAATACCAATGCCATAAAACTGAAGATTGCCAGCCTTACCTTGAAGGACGAGTTGCTGAACTAAAACAAAGCAACTACATGCACTTTTTTATCATTGTAGCAGCCATTATATTGCTATTTATAGCAGGTTTTCTAGTTAGTCCACAAGGAAGTTACAAGTACAGCTTAGTATTGATTTTAGGCTGTTGTGTTCTCTTATTTGGAGGCATTAGTACTCCCATGTTAGATGTCGATGCCCGCATAGATCAACTCACTTTTACCCTACTTGGCGAAGACCTTATTTTCAATAATCAAGTCCTCTTTTTTCAAAGTAAAAGCATCACCGATGTTGTCCAAATACTTATCCAAGCCGGGCAACTCGAAAGTATTTTAGTCGGCATTTTAGTACTCTTATTTAGTGTCTTATTCCCCATTGCCAAACTCATCGCTTCGGCTTTTTATATTGGCAAAAAAGGGCAAATCAATAACTCTAAACTCCTTCAATTTTTTGTCTTTCGTTCCAGCAAATGGTCAATGGCAGATGTCATGGTCGTTGCCATTTTTATGGCATATATAGGTTTTTCAGGCATTATCAACAGCCAATTAGCCCAACTCAATCGCAGTAGCGATGTCGCCATTAAAGTCTTCTCCACCGACCATAGCTCCCTCCAAATCGGTTTTCTACTATTTACGCTATTCTGTCTGGCAAGCCTCTTCTTGTCACTCTATATGGAGAAAAAAATCAAAAAGAATCCTAATCCAACTTAACATCCAATCACCCAATCATCCAATCACCCAATCATCATATATATTGGGCGTGTCCTTTTTTCGCCTCGCCTGTCAATGCGTT
>JAHDCM010000139.1 GCA_020629895.1 Bacteroidota bacterium | reverse complement strand
ACCCCTGCTAGTACCTGCTTCAGAGATCAAGCAGTCAGCCCAGAGCAGTGGGTAAAGCGCGCCATCGAAGCAGGGCTAGATTGTGTAGCCATCACCGATCACAATACAGGTGCCTTCATTGATGTCATCAAAGAAGCCGCTGAAGGAACCAGTTTGACTGTATTTCCTGGTACAGAAATCACTTGTAGTGATCGCAAAATTCACCTACTAGTACTTTTTAATATAGATAAATCAAGAGCCGATATTGAGGACTTTTTGATTCGTGCTAAAATTAGGAGAAATGAATTCGGACATCAAGGAGCAAAAACAAATGAAAACCTGGAAACGATCGCTAACCTAGCCGCAGAAGAAGGAGGATTAGTTATTCCCGCCCACATTGACGAATACAATGGACTAGCCTACGCAAGTTCAGCTATTCGTCGCGATTTTCTAAGCCGATCAGATATACATGCAGTACAAGTCGTACACCACCAATTCTTAAATGAAAAATTACGAGTGCGAGATAATGAGCAATTAGAAAGTTTTCTGAACGAATACTACGATACAGCCAATCTAAACGCACCACGCATCACCGAAAATCTCACCAAAGACTGGCTAGGAGTAGTACAAGAGGCAAAAGAACTCGAAAAAACGATTCTTACCTTTTCTGATAACCCACACGAAGAAGGAGATAGTTATCACGGTTTGTGGGGAATGGGCAGTCGTTACACTTGGATTAAAATGGATGAGCAGCCTAGCCTAGAAAGCCTACGGCAAGCTCTTATGCTACCAAAGTTTAGAATTAGAAATGACTTTGATTGCCCAAGCAATCCCTACGCAAAACCTAAAATATGGATCAAAGGTATTCAAGTACATAATACAGAAATTACAGCTCCTAATCCTGAAAAAGCACTCCTAGTAGATTTTAGCCCGCAACTGACAACCGTTATTGGAGGGCGTGGTAGTGGTAAGTCAAGTATTCTACGCTTTATTCGTGGTGCGATGAATAAGTCCGAAGAGCTAGATAATCTTCGCGCCATTAAAGAGGATCAAGAGCAGTTTTTTAAGGTGAAAGATAAACGAGATAAAAAAGGAGTACTCCGAAAAGATTCAGAGATTTGTATAGAGTGTTGTCGAAATAATGTACTGTATCGTATTAAAGCAACACCCCCCAAAAAAGGACAAGCAAATAATATAGTTGTAGAACGTTGGAATAAGGAAAAACAAGTGTACGAATTGTTAGAAGAATCAGGAATGCTGGACTTCTTTAACCTCGAAATTTTTTCCCAAAAACAAATTTATGCCATTGCGCAAGAACCCAATGCCCTCCGAGAACGTATTGATAGAGCGATCCCCAAAGTAGCAAGCCTAAAAGAAGAGTTGGCAACCACACGCGTACAATTCTTAGAACAAGCAGCTAAAATTCGTACCATTCAACAACAAATTGCTACAAAAGGTAAATTACAAATGGAAATCCAAGATTTGCAAAACCAAATCAATGCATTCCAAGAACATAATATTCAACAGGTCTTACAAAACCGACAGCAGTTATCACGAGAAGCGCAATATATCTTATTACTAGAAGAGCAATTACTCAGTAAACAGACGCTTTTTGATAAACTCGAGACGCATTTACAAACCCTTAACTTAAATGCATCCCAATTTAGTGATACCTACCAAGCAGAAATGAGCAGTTTGGCAAAAAAACTAGGGGAGACACTTACCAATATCACACAACAGTTAACACCACTTAAAGAGGAAGTAGCTAACTTATATACAACACACAAACAGTTATTGGCAAATACACAATGGCAAAAAGATCATCAACAAAATGAAGAAGCCCTCGCAAAAATTCAAGCTAAAATGGCAGCAGAGGGAATGGAAGAGCAAGATTTAGGCAATTTTGAAGAACTCATTCAAGGAGTGAATAAACGTCAACAAGAATTGCTGACAATTGCCGAAAAAGAAAAACAACTGAAAATTGATAATAGCACCAAAGAAAACCTCAAAAAACAATACTTAAATGTTCGATTAAAAATTAATGAAGCAAGACATGAATTTTTAAAGAAAATATTGTCAGGTAAAAAGGTCAATATGTCAGCGAAACCATTCCGAGATGCAGTTGATTATGAACGACGGTTTCGTGAAATTATTCAAAAAGATAGCGGTTTTGAACAAGATATAGATAAAATCGTACAAGAGTGTTTTAGAGGATTGTCACAAAGAGAGGTAGCCAAACTAGTTAGTGATATGCACGAAGTCAGACAAGGAGTTGATAGCAAACGATTTAGTGGACGGTTCAGGTCGCTTATCCGCAAATTGAGTCCCGAACAAATGGATGCCCTTGAACTACTATTTCCTGAAGATGAAATAGCTATAAAATATAAACCCAATAATGCATCGAAGTTTAAACCACTTTCCAATGCTTCGGCAGGACAAAAAACATCGGCTATTTTGACTTTTATACTTTCTCATGGTGAGGAGCCACTTATTCTCGATCAACCCGAAGATGACCTAGATAATCATCTTGTCTACGACCTAATTGTAGAAAGTCTACGCCGAGCAAAAGAAAAACGGCAAATTATTATTGTGACACACAATGCCAATATTCCTGTAAATGGCGATTCCGAATTGGTAGTGGCGATGAATTCAGAAAGCCGATATATGGAGGTCTTATGTACAGGAGCCATTGAACATCACCGAATCAAAGAAGAAATTTGCGATGTCATGGAAGGTGGGGTAAGAGCTTTTAAACGACGATCAAAACGCTATAACTTGAAGGTGGAAGAGTAGCCTAATAAACAGTAAGTAAAGATGAAAAAATAAATTTACAATTATTTGGGTAGATTATTTTTGTTCCTGGCAAGGCAGAAAACGTAGCCATAGCCAAAGCTACGGCGAGGCTTTCTAACACAGCTAGGGACAAAAAGAAGCAGTCAAAATTGTAAATTTATTTCGTCTTCATTCCTTAGTTAAGCCATTCTCTTAAACTTCCTAAAGTTAAGAAGTCTTAATTTTGGGCATAAATCCCCCTAAAAAGTCACAGCCCCTGTACAAAGAATACAATCATTACGTTATTTTTGCAGTTACTTTACAGCTATTTGTAAAAATAATACGTCTATTAAATAAACCCCACACAATTACCCATATTAAAATTAATCAAAGCCACCCTATTAATATAACACTTCTAATCAAATATCATGACTATGAAAAAATGGATTGTTCTGCTGGTGAGTGCTATCTTATTGTCTTTTGCTACTGTAAATGACGCAACTGCCCAAAGTATGGCTTATGTAGATACCGAAGCTGTACTCAAACAATTGCCAAGCTACCAAAGAGCGCAAACACAACTCGACCAAGTTGTAGATGGGTGGCGAAAAGAAGTTGAACAACGCTACAAAGAAATTGATCGCCTTTATCGTCAGTTCCAAGCAGAACAGGTGCTGCTTTCTGAAAAAGAACGTATCGCAAGAGAAGAGGCGATTATCAATAAAGAAAAAGAAACACGCCAATTGCAAAATAAACGATTTGGCGATGGAGGAGACTTACACCTTAAACGTCAAGAATTAGTAACACCAATTCAACAACAAGTTTTTTCGGCACTCGAAAAAGTGTCTAAACGTAAAAATATTGACATGGTATTCGATAAAGCATCAGGTGTATCTATCCTTTATGCCAATCCAAAGTACGACTTAACCAGTGATGTACTAAAGGAATTGGGTATTTCTGATAATAAATAATACTTTTGTGTAAATTTAAAAATTAGTTAATAAACACGAAGCAGGTTGTGGACTATTGAAAACAATACTATTCCAATCATTTCTTTGTTTCCCTTTAGTAGCTATAACTGTTTCACAATTATTTCTTCATGAAGAAAATATTTATGGTCGCTTTGCTGATGATAAGCCTCAGCGCGACAAGTGTGATTGCACAACCCCGAATTGGACACATAAACAGTGCTGAACTATTAAGTAGTATGCCCGCAGCAAAATCCGCTGAAAAGCAACTAGAAAACTACTTTAAACAGTTAGAAGCTCAGTTTGAGCAGAAAGGAAAGGCTTTTCAAGCTAAGGTGCAGCAATTAGAAAGGGATGTACAAAGCATTACACCACAACAACTAGAAACAAGGCGACAAGGGCTAATGAAAGAACAAGAAACCCTCGCTAAATTCGAAGTAGAATCCCAACAAAAGATTGCCAAGAAACGAGAAGAGTTACTTGCTCCCATTTTGCAAAAAGCTGAACGTGCTATCAAAGATGTAGCTAGTGAACAAGGGTATGACTATATCCTTGATACAAGTTTAGGAGTCGTATTATATGCTGATCCGAGTAACAACATTATGGGATTTGTGAAATCCAAACTGGGATTCTAAAACTCGGATACTTTTTTAATCAAATTAGAAAACTAAAATAAATAAATAATGAAAAATATTTTGAAAGTGATCATGTCCCTGTCAATTGCACTCATGATCTCTATGACCAGTACCGTGTATGCACAAACTAAAATTGGACATATCAATAGTGCTGAACTATTAAGTGCTATGCCTGCTGCCAAATCGGCAGAAAAGCAACTTGAAAATTATACCAAGCAATTAGATAATCAATACCAAAGCATGTTGAATAATGTGCAAGGAGAATATCAAAGTGTACAAAAGCAAGTGCAAGAAGGCTTATTAACACCTCAACAGATTGCTGAAAAGGAAAAATTCTTCTTGGCAGAGCAAGAGAAAATCGCTAAATTTGAAGTAGAAGCACAGCAAAAAGTAGCGAAAAAAAGAGAAGAATTATTAAATCCAATCCTCCAAAGAGCAGAACGAGCTATCCAAGATGTAGCGCGTGAAAACGGATATACTTATATTCTAGATACAAGCTTAGGGGCAGTGTTGCACGCAGCTTCTACTGATGATGTAACAAGTAAAGTAAAAGCTAAATTGGGTATGTAATCCCAACAATGATTTTTGTTACCCATTAATAACCATTAGAACCCTCAAGATCCGATCAAGTTCTTGAGGGTTTGTCGCTTCATAAACCGCCATCATTAAAACTCATCAAATTATCACTATATGAAAGTATTACTTCGCCACAGCTTACTAATTATTGTTCTTTTGAGTATTAGCTTTCCAGGAGCTGCCCAAAAAGTAGGCATACAGTTTTTTGAAGGTACATTTCAAGAAGCACTTGAAGAAGCAAAGTCGGCTGGTAAACCCTTATTTGTAGATGCTTATACTTCTTGGTGTGGGCCATGTAAACTAATGGCATCAAAAGTATTTACAAACGAAGATGTAGGTGATTTTTACAACCACAACTTTGTCAATTTTAAAATTGATGTTGAAAAGGCAAAAGATGGGCCTAGTTTCGCCCAACAATATAAAATACGGTCTTATCCTACCATGCTGTTTATTGGTAGTGATGGTAGTGTTATTCATAAAATAGTAGGAGCCAGACGCGCACTTCCTTTTATTGAAGAAGGGAAAAAAGGCTTATATGATGAAAGCCAATTGGATAAGTTAGCAGAACAGTATGAAGGTGGAGATCGTGACCCTGCATTTATGAGAAAATATATCAACCTCCTCCATGTTTCGGGTGGCCCAGCTTATCAACGTATTTCCTCCGAGTATTTCAAGTCATTGACCGAAGAAACCTTAAAAGAAAAAGAAAATCTGCGCCTTATTTTTAATCAAGCTGACCGCCTCACAGCAAAGCCATTTAAAATGATCCTTGAAAATAAAGCGTTATTTATGGAGGAGTTTGGAGAGGATAAGGTTGCCAATAAAATTATGGTTACTTCTCTACGAACAGTGAAAGATGCCATTAATGACCGAGATGAAGAACTGTTTCAGGAGGTTTTAAGCACTTTAGAGGCAAATGCTGGAGAGGATGCGGATATTGATATTTACCTCGTAAAGTTAGAATACTTTCAAGGCATCGAAAAGTGGGTAGAGTACCAACAAATTGCCACTGAATTTTTGAATGAGTATGAAGTGGAAGATGCTCGCTTATTAAATACCATCGCATGGAATTTTTATAAAAATGTAGAAGATGAAGAAGGGCTTGCTCTTGCCGAAGAATGGGCCAAAACATCAGTACGCGTAAAAAGTGCTTATCACAACAATGATACCTATGCGTCATTATTATATAAAAATGGCAAAAAAGCAGAGGCGATAGAAGTAGCGGAAAAAGCGATTGCAATTGCCAAAATGGAAGGAAAAGACCCTAAGTCTTCTCAACGCTTATTAGATAAGATTTTTGCAGACTAGTTTCCAGTCATTCACTTTCACCTATACCTAACCAAATATGTTTCGAAATACCGTCTTTTTATTAATCCTATTCTTGTTATCTACTGCCTTTTATGTACAAGCACAGTCGGTTACTGTTTCGGGGTTTGTACAATCACCTATGGCCTATATGGAAGGAGGAAAGTTTCATCAAACACCTATTATCTTTTACCTAGATGATGTATTGTATGAACGAATTCCGCATATCGCAATACCGAGTGAAAGTGGCCACTTTACTGTAAATATCCCGCTGAAAAAGGCAACACCAGCTCGTTTGGAATATGATACCAACTCGTCAAGAATTTTTTTGAAGCCTGGACAAGAGTTGAAAATTTATTTTACCAATAACGAATTTGAAAGTACTCTTCGTTTTGATGGAACAAATGCCAGTGATAATAACTACTTTGCCGAATACAATCGCAAATTTGATGATCTGATGTGGGAGCATGACCTAGATGCGCGTAAAAGGTCAGGCAAAGAGGTTTATAATAATTACTGTCAACAAATTCGATCAGAACAAGAAACCTTTTATCGTGCTTATACCAGTCGTAATACGACTAGTGCAGAGTTTAAAAAATGGGCAGAGGCGGCGATCAAATATCAGGAAGCAACCAATATGAGTTTGTTATACTATCGCTCACAAGATCGAATGAATGATGGGTATAAAAGCTTTGCTAGTCGTTATAACAAATATGATACGCAAGCCCTTATTGCAAGAGAGTATGTTTCGTTCTTAGAAAATCATATTCGCCAAACTTGTTTGCGTGATGACCCTAGTACAAGAGCAGCAAGAGAGACTCGACGAGAACATTGGGGAATTCGAGGTTTTCAGGTCGCACGAGATCAATTTAGTGGAAAAGTACGCGATTATATGATGGCCAATATATTAAGCATTTTGATTGAAGCCGAATACATGGGTACGGATAAGGTATTTAATGATTTTAACCGTCTTTGTGGTGATGCTGAGGTGCGTAGTGTAATGGGACAACGATATGGCAAATTAAAGCGTGCTTTTGATAAACAACCACCAAGCGATGCCAAATTGGAAGTCGTGAAAGATGGTAGCGCAGTTTATCTCAATCATATTTTGGATAAATACAAAGGAAAGGTTGTATATATTGATTTCTGGGCAAGCTGGTGCAAACCCTGTTTGGCAGAAATGAGCTACTCTAGCAAATTGCACAATCAATACAAAGGAAAGGATGTAGTGTTTGTGTACCTCTCTTCAGATGCTACGGAAGGCCCCTGGCGAGCTAATGTCGCAAAGTATCAGTTAAGTGGAGACCATTATTTGATGAGTAAAGAATTACAAATTGATACCGAAGCACAGCTTAATATTTCAGGTATTCCGCGTTATGTGCTAGTTAATAAAGAAGGAGAGGTCGTATATAAAAATGCGCGACGGCCTAGTGATGAAACACTTCCTCAACAAATAGATCGACTTTTAGCCCAGTGAGTGAACAAACAATTAGCATAATCGGGTGTGGGTGGTTGGGATTGCCGGTGGCACAATCGCTTCTAAAGAAGAGTTATCAGGTAAATGGCTCAACCACTCGTCCTGAAAAATTAAGTCAACTCAAGGAGGAGGGAATCAAGCCCTTTTTGATTGATTTAAGAAAACAAGCAGATAGAAATACTACACGCTCTCTACAAGCCTGTTTAGAGGCGACCATACTGCTTATTAATATCCCGCCTGGACGCAGAAACCCGCATGTATTAGAGGTTTTTCCCGCTCAAATGAAATATCTGATTCAGCAGATTCAACAATCTCCTATCCAAAAAATCATTTTTATTAGCTCCACCTCAGTATATCAGCCACAAAATAAGGTCATTACTGAAGATGATGCTACACAGCCAATACGCGCTTCTGGTCAAGCCCTTTTGCAGGTCGAACAATTATTTCAACAGCAATCGCAGTTCCAAACAAGTATTTTACGGATGTCTGGTTTGTATGGAGGCACGCGACATCCTGGACGTTTTTTGGCAGGTAAACAAAACTTAGCTAATGGAGATGCTCCTGTCAATTTAGTGCATTTGGACGATTGTATCGGAGTCATTGAACAAGTGATTGAGCAGGAGAAGTGGGGCGAGTTGTATAATGTTTGCTCCGATGAGCATCCTACAAGACGTGAAATGTACACGAGTGCTGCCCGTAAGCTAGGATTAACTCCTCCACATTTTGCTGAGAATGCAACACTTACGTTTAATATTATTTCCAATCAGAAAGTAAAACAGGATTTGGCATACTCTTTTCGTTATCCGAATCCGATGGAAGGTTGA